>JAFCCZ010000023.1 GCA_017609945.1 Candidatus Iainarchaeum sp. | reverse complement strand
GCCAATAACACCATTTTATAATAAAGAATTGCAGATATTTATATGTTTCGGTTAACTAAACCCAAAAAAAAGCACCCCGGCAAGAATTAATATGAAGTATGCGAAGAGTGCGATGCGTGCGGTGGAGTACTCAGATGAGTGTGGTTGTGAAGGGTTTGCGCGCTAACCTCTTTAAGCTTTGGGGAGGCAAGGGCTACGCTGGCAAGAATCGCCCCAAGCGAGAGCAGGGAGTGCTTTGAAATCCTGCCTGTTTCCTCGCTTAGATAGCTTGAAATTGTCCTTTTTATGGCTGGAATCTTGTCGCCCATGAAATCAGTATAATAAACAGTTTTGGGTTTTATAAAGCTTTGCCTGCGCCAAGCCATTGGTTCAGGGCTTTTTTTTCGCCGGAGAAAAGCTTTTCAAAAACCGTGGAGAACTGGCTCTTCTTTATTACACAGTCTGTGTTGTTGTAGAGCGTGGGCACAAGACTGCCCTGGGAAGCGTAGGCCATTACCGGGCAGAAAGAGCAATAGGGGTTCCACTTGCACTCATTGCAGAGTAATCCAAGGGAGGAACTTATCGAAACCATGTTCAGTGCGTTCTGTGAGGCAAAAACGTCAACATACTTCTGCTCAACGGTTCCAAGCCTGAAGATTTCCTCTGACTTTCCCTCGTCGCAAGTGTAAATGCCCCCGTCAGGCTGGTAAGAGGCCTGCATTAGCGCGGCACCGCATGGCTTGCTGAAGCAGGTGTGAAAAGCCGGTTTTGGGGAGGAAAGCTTCTGTGCAATCATCAGGGAAAACTGTTCCGCGAGGTATTTTCCATTGAGAGTGCTTTCAATGCACTCCCCCAAAACCGTTCTCCAGAACTCAAGGTACTGCTCCGGCCTGTAGCCAATGCTTTGCCAGTTCTGCTTTGCCCGCCCAATTTGCCTAATGGAAACAGGGGTTATGTCAGGCAGGCCCAGGGAAAGGTATTGGTCAACAATTTCTCTTGCAAACGGAAGGCTGTTTTTTGTGACAGTGCAGAGCGTTCCAACCCTCTCAAACCCAAAATCGCTTCTCAGAGAATTAATCCAGTGCACAACCTTTGAATGGCTCCCACCGGGCATTGGCCTGTTCTTGTTGTGCACGTTTTTCGGGCCGTCAAGGCTTGTGCAGATGTCAAGCAAGCCGTTTTTCTTGCACCAGGCTGCAATTGTTTCGTCCATTAGGGAGAGGTTGCTTACCATTCTCCAGTGAACCTTCTTCCCCGGGCGCTTTGTTTTGGCGTAATCCATTATGAATTGAATTATTGGGAAGTTGGCAAGCGGCTCTCCACCCTGGAACTCTATAACAATGTTCTTCATCGGGCTCTGCCAAACAAAATCAACTGTCTTCTTTGCGGTTTCCTCGCTCATTGCCGCCCCCCTTTTTCCAACAGGCAGGGCGTTTGCATAGCAGTAGTGGCAGGAGTGGTTGCAGGCCATTGTTGGATTAATTATGTGCAAAGAAATGCCGTGGGTGAGATGCTCGTAAAGGTTGCGGTAATCTCTGGCAAGGGATTCCTTGTTTTTGCCGGTGAGCACAATCTTTTTTTCCTCAAGTTTTTTGAAAAGCGCCTTTCCGGGCTTGCCCTCTTTTACCGCACTAAGCTCTGATTCGCTCACTTTAACCCAATTTCCTGCATCGGTTATAAGAACAAAAACGCCGGGCTTTACCTTGTGCACGAAAAATTTGTTGAACTGCATTCAGTGCATCTCCCTGCTAGCTGAAAGCGCGTAGTTTGCAAACTTAAGCGAAAGCTCCCTACAGTCCGCTCCTTTAGTAGGCAGCAACTCAACAAGAATTCTATTGTTTTCCTGCCTAAAACTTGCCTTGCAAACTTTTTTGAACGCAGAGGCTGTTTCGCGAACTGCTTTCTCCGGATAAAAAAACGGGTTTAGGTCAAGCAATGCCCTCTTGCCGCCCTGCTCAACTTTTATTTGATGTATTTGCATCACCTACTTGCGCGAGTGCGTTAGAAACGCCTGCTTTACGAACTCTTCTCTGATGGCTTTCGTGGCCTGGCTCTGCTCAAGGTTTACCGCAAAATTGACAAGCTGTTCGTTGAACTCCCGTGCGATTCCCCCAACATCCTTTCCACTCTTTGGCTCCAAAGAGACCACAATTTGCTCTTCCGGACTGCCGTCAATTACCACAAAGGCCTTTTCAAGCATTACGTAAGCAGCTGAGAAAACAACTGCCAGGGAATAAATTTTCGGATTAACCGAAACAAGCGCAAAGTTTTCTTCCCTGTTAAGTTCAATGTTTCCTGAATTTGGCATTTTACCCCCAAAGATAAATGGAGTGAAATTAATTTAAAAGAAACTAACACCATGGCAGAAAGGCTGAGCAGAAGAAAGTAAGCAGTGCGCCGGCAAAAAGCAGGGGCGCGAAGGGAAGTGTTTCCTGAACCAGAAGGGAGTGGAACTTTGCCTTTCCGGCCTTTTCCTTCTTCAAAAGGGCCTTGATGTTCTCCCCTGTAAGGCCGCTTGAACCCATCTCAAAAACATAGTTTGTTCTGATGTCCTGAAGCGCGTTTATTAGGGAGGGAAAGAAAAGCTTCTTTTTCTCAAGAAGGCCCTCTTTCTCGTAAACCCCTTCAAGCAGCACCATTCCCGGCCTCAGGTCTGCAATCTCAACCCTCTTTCCAAAGGCAAAAAAGCCAAGGTAAAGTATGAAAAACCGCAGAAAAACCATTAACGCAAAGATTAACGCAAAAAGAACCCAGAAATCGGGCTGAAGCACTTCCTTCAGGTTAAGCGCTGCAAGAATAGCCCCCCCCACCGCTGAAACCACAACCAGCTTGTTTGGAAAGGCCTTTTCAAGCAATGAAACCATTAGGAACAGGATAACCACAATTAAGAAAAAATCCAGCGGAACCGAAAGGATTGAAAGCACATAATACAGTGCCCAGTAGAACGCGAAAAGGATTACTGCAAGAGAAACCAGGGTTTTTGGATCAAGGGCCTTTTTTAGGGCCTCAAATTTCTGCCCGGTGCTTGTCCTCAAGATTGCCAGAGCAAACAACACAATAAAGGCCGGAACAAACGAATTAAGAATTATTGAGAATGCGGGAAAGAAAACAAAGTTTTTTGGAAAGGCGGCGAGGGGGAAGAGAACCGCAAACGCGAGAAACAGCTTGCTGTCGCCTGCAGACCACATTCTTGAAAGATAGAGCACGAAACCAAATGCAAAGGCAATAAATGCGTTTGAGAGGAAGAGAAAAAGGTCTGCCTGCGAGAGAACGGCGAGCAAAAAGCCAGCCACAACAGCGGGCAGCACCAGAATGTTTGGAATCCTGCCGTCTTTTACGTCGGTGAAGGAAGAGCCCAAGCCAAGCAGGGAAATCAAAAAAACGCTAACGGTGAAATACATTGCACCCGCCTTTTAGTTTGAAGCAGTGGGAAGTGCCCTGCCAAACGGTGAAACATTGCATCTCAGGCCGTTTTCCTCATCGTCCCAGTTTGGAATTGTTTCCTTTACCTCGTCAAGCCTTTTCAGCAAGCCCTGGGGGTTCCACCAAAAGGAAAGCTTTACGCTGTCATCCGAAACGCAAACATAGCCCTGTCCAACCAAGTCAATAACGTTCTGGACAGAAACCGTGCGGTATCCCGTCGTATTGCTCAGCCCAATCTGCGGACTTCCCAAAGGCTCGTCCGGTGAATAGAACTTTGATATTGCCGAAGCCGGGCAGCTGTTGTGCAGCACAACGTCCTCAGAATCCCTTGAGGCCGGTACAAAGAAGATTGTTTCAAAGAATATCTTTTCGCCGTTTGGAGCGCTTGTGTAATTAAAGCCGTGTGATTTTAGGAATATTGCGTCATTCTGCGCAAATTTTACGCAGCTGTCTGTACCTGCCTCGTAATCCCTTTGCCTGTAGGGCAGCTCTGCGTTGTTAAATTCAGTGCAGTCATTTGGGTGCTCGCCCATAGTGCTTCCCACTCCGGTCCAAAGGTTCATTATTCCCCCGGTTGCAGGAAGCAGGTTTCCGTTAGGCGTTCTAAGGTAATAAAATGCCTCTGCCTTGTCGTTCGCTGATTCAATTTCAAGAAGGATTGGAGTTGCAATGCTTGGCGAGAAAACAATGGCCTCCGGGTCGCCGCTTGTCGGGTTGCGGGTGATTGAGAATATTTCACCCCTATTTATATTGTTTATAACTGGAAAGCTGTCCATAAGAATAACGTCAACAGTTCCCGCCGTTGACTCTGCCTCCGCCACAACAACCGGGTCACCCAGGTCGCCAACAATAATAATAGGGGCCTGCCCAACATTTCCGGAATTGTCAAAGCCAATGCCATAGCCCTGCCTGTCATAGCCTGAACTGGTTTTTCCGACTGTTCCGTTAATTGGAAGCCTGTACAGCGGGTTGTTTACCGGCGGGTCGGCCTTCTTTCTGAAGGTAAGGTTAATTGTTCCCAGAAGGTCAACATCGTCACAGGTTTCACCGCATGACCCGTGGAAGAATTCAAAGTCCTTGAATCCTACCTCTCTTCCAGCGTCAAAGTTGAAGCTTATGAACACTTCATACACGCCGGCGGTGAAGCTTGTTTGGTTGAACACAAGGCCTAAATAGTCTCCTGAGTGCTCAAGATATTCCTGCCAGGGGTGGTCATTGCTTAGAAGGGTTTCCTGTGGGTCCTGCTCAAAGGTTTCAAACAGCAGAAACTGCTTCAGGTCTGACCTGAGATCAGGGGTAAAGCTGTCCTGCATAAGGTAAGCATTAAAGGTCCTAAGACGGTGTATTTCATCAAGGTTTGTTTCAACCCCGTCCTCTGCAAGGGCTCTTATTGCCTCAATCCTGTGCAGCAGCGAGATTGTGAACTGGGTTGCGTCACAGTAAATGTAGTCAGGGTTGTCAGTAGTGCAAGTATCAGGGGTTATTTCGTTCCAGTTCCAGTTAAAGCGCACTCTTGGCTTGTTCTTCTCACCGGTTACGCCAAAGGTTCCGTCGTAGGCATAGCAGTCTGTTTGCTTTTCACCTATAAGCCTTATGTGGAAATACTCTTCTCCCAGAACCCTTGAAATTTCCCTTGAGGAAATCATTGCAATCAGGCTTGCGTTTGGATCCTCAGTATTTAGTGGGTCCTCAGAACCCTCAAAGAACACGTTTACTTCCTGTGTCCCTGGCTCAACAGCTGACTCAACAGTATAGATTATAGTGTCATAGTCCTCCGGGTTTTCTATTGGAATGGAAAACGATTCAATTATCAGCTGGTTTGAGTTTGCCGGAATTGTATTTGTATTGCTGTCCTCTCCCAGAAGAACATTGTCTGTTTTGGAGTGCAGGTCCTGCGAAAAGTTGTCAATACTTAATGTGCAATCCCCCTCGTTTACTATTGCGTAAGCGTTTATCTTCTTTGGGCTAACGAAATCTATTGCACAATCGCCCCCAACGCAGTCTGGACCCTGCCCAATCAACCCAAAGTTCCAGGTACTGGTGTGATAGAAAACAAACACCTTGTCGGTGCAGTCCCCTGTTGCGGTAATGCCCAACGCAGTAATGTTTAAGTCAGTGCCTCCGAGTCCGACCACAAGATTTTTGAATTGCTGGTCATGGTCAAGAACGCTTGGATTGTTTGCAAAGGTTAGGGCAAGATCTGCGTTAAAGTCGTAAACTCCTATCCTTGGATTACTGCTAGAGTTAGCTGAAATTCCAAGAACCCTCATACTTGCAAGAGGATACGTCCAGGCCGATGGCATTTCTTCCCTTTCAACGGTTTCGTTTGAGCCCCAGGCCTTAACCTTCCAGCCAAAGTCCACTGGATCGTTTTCCGGGATTGATTCACTAGTAACTGTATCAGTTGCCTTCAGAAGGGCGTATGTTTCGCCTGAAACAGACTGGTTCACCAAGTCAAAGCTTATTACTCCCTCGTGGTCAATATCGTAATTCCAGTACTCCCAATTAATCTGCCTCACAAGTGTGTTGTCTCCCTCGACCTCCAGAATAAACTGGTCAGCGTTCTTTGCGGCAAAGTAGGGCCTTGAGTTTGGCATGTTTGGAACCGCGCACTCCACTCCTCCAGTTGCATTGCATATATTGTGGCTTGCCTGCCAAATCGGGGCAGTTGTTACCTGGGTACTGTACACCGCATCTGGGGGGTGGTATGTGTCTGTGTCAACCCAGCCGTCATCAAACGCATCGTTGCTGTTAGTTACAACAGCGTGCGGAAGCAGCGAATCCCCGGTTGCAATGGTGTGCGGGTATTGCCCGGTAATGTTAAAGCAGTCGCCGAGAACAGAGTTTGCCGGAGCCTCAGAACAGCCGTCCCTTTGAATTTGCGCCCAAACTCTGTGCCTGTCACCCTTATCGTGGTTGAGGTCGGTCATATAGAAGTCAACCCACTGCAAACTCACGGTTCCTTGGTCAGGGGTTATATTGACCGGGAAAGTCCCGGTAACCTTTAGATCACTTGGGATAAATGTTTTCAGCACCTTAATTGGGGGATCTCTTAAAAGCTCAGGCATTTCAATTGAGAACACCTCAGGGTTTGTGCCGTGCACCCTTATGGTTTCAACCATTGGCAGTTCAATGTCCTCAATATACTTAAAGCATTCGTTGATTATTAGGCCATTGTCAATGTCAACCTGAATATCAAAAGAGCTCTTTGCGCAATCTTCAATTGAACTGTTAGGGCAGTTGCTGCGCAATGTGTCATCAGGGTTTGCCAGCCTAAAGCAGCTGGTTGGATCAGTTATAAAGACCCTTACCTTTTTCAGCGGGGCAGAATAGGGCCCGTCTGCCGCATTAAAGCGCCCGTCATCGTTCTCATCAAATCTTGCCCTAATATGTACATAGTACTCGCCTATTCCAAGGGGGTATCCTGGATTGTTTGGCGGCAACTCTGCTCTAACCCCTACTGGTTGAATGTCGGTTCCAAGCATCTCAAATATCTGGCCGGACGGGGAGGTAACAATGAGCTCGCTTTCAAGCATTATCTCAACTTTCCTGTTGCAGTCGTCAGAGACCACCTCAAAAGTGTCACTGCTGGCAAGGTCCCTCCTAAGATACATCCTGTTGTCGTCAACGTCAATGCACTTAAAGTCAGGGCTCCACACAACACTCATAGTGCCAACGTTAATCCAGATTGAAAGCGACGCATACCCCGCCTTGCTTGCCCTTAGCTTGACTCGGGGTATCCCTGAAAGCAGCGGAAGGTTGGAAAACGAAAATAGCCCTGCTGCAGTGGTGGGCCCTGAGGCAGGCCTTACGTCCTCTTCAGAAATCTCAAGCTCAAGGTTTGCGTTCTCAATTGGCAGGCCTGTTTCTTTGTCAACAATCCTGCCGTAAAGGTCCTGGCCAACCACAACCTCGGAAAGCATTTGGGGAAGGTCTGCAAACTGCATGTTTCCGTCGGCAACAATGTTAAACTTTATTATTCTTTCGTGCCCGTCATCCTCTGTGGTTGACGGCATGTTTGAAGCGTTTATGTTCAGAACAAAGTCTGTATAGCTTCCTCCTGTCTCAAGCAAGGTAAAGAAGTGAATTGCCCCAACATCGCCTGCTTCGCTGTTGAGGTCTGTGTCCCTTGGGAAGTTTCTTGAGAAAACCTCCAGCGGAGTTTCAACCGGAGCCCAGGTAGAGTCAGTTAGCTGAATTGGCTTAACTGGGTTCGGGTGGTCGTTTTCGGCTGTGAGAGTAGCGTTCTCCCAGTCCCTTGTAACAGAGCAGTTGTAAATCCAGTAGTCAAGCCTGTGGCGTGAGGAAACAGAAATGTCGTATTCCTCCCCTGCAAAAATGCGCTCGCTTATGCCTGTCTCAATGTTTTTGAGGGAAAGCCGCCAGGCAAACTTCTTTCCAGCGCAAAGAACCTCGCCTATTATGAAAATCTTGGCCTTCTCAGGCGTTTGGATTGTTTCACCGTTGTGGTCGGCCCTGGCCTGGTAATAAATCTTAACCTCTTTGCCTTCCTCAAGCCCGTCCTCAACCAAAAACCTTACAGTTACCGGAATGACTATTCTCCACAACTCACCCCAGGCCGCCTTAAGCATTTTGTAAGCCTGATTGTCCGGGCACTCCTGCTCGGTTGGAACGCTGAAATTGCTTGTTTCATCCCAGCAGCTGGAGAAAAGAATTGATTTTGCGGAGGGGGCAAGCGCGCCCTTAATTTTCAACAGGTAATCCCGTGTGGGCAAAGTGTCCGGCTTTCTCCCAATCCAGTTGTCGCTAACCCTGACGTGCTGCCAGATTTCAGAATACAGGTTGTCGGGATCATCAACTGACAGGATAAGGTTAAATCTTGCATAGTAGGTTAGGGTTCCTTCCCCCTCCTCGTTGCTTTCAAGGGAGTCAACCGTGTTTTTGCACTCCTCGTCCTCACAAAGCTTGTCAAACTCCACTACAACTTTCTTGCCCGGGTCAATTGAGGTTGTTGGAAGAAGCCCTATCTCAAGCTTTGGCTTTCCCTTGTTGATTATGTCAATTTCCCTGTAACCAAATGCCGGCACATAACCCTCTGCAGAGGCCTTAACGTAAACCACTTTGTCTGCGGGAATGTCGCCTGAGGAACACTCTCCGTCCTCGTCTGTTAAGCAGGACGCAATTACGCTGTCATCAATTGTGTCAAAGAACTCAACTGATGCATTTTGAATATCGGGGTCGCTGGTGCTTTTCAGGTCATAAACCTTTACTTCAACCTTTCCTGTTCCGAGAACAAGTTTTACATCAATCTCCACTATCTCTCCGACTGGGGCGTCAACCGGAAGCGACTGGCCCTCCGCCTCGCCCTTCTTTGCCTTTACGAAGTATGTTCCGGGGCCAAGGGATTCAAAAACATAGTTTCCGTCTGCATTGGTTTTTGCGGCAACGTGGTTTAAGGGAATTTCGGGGTAGTCAGAATCGTAAATCCAAACCAGTGCGTTCTCAACCGGGGCATTGTCCTCGTCCCCGACCTTAACGTATATTGTTGGGCGGTTGTGCGGCGGAATCCTTGTCCGCCTTGTTACCTTGATAAGATAGGGGCTTTGGTCTGACAGGTTCTTTATGGGAATCCTGGGGACAACCGAAGTGAGGTAATCTGTGTGGGTCACAACAGCAATGTAAGCGTTTTCGTCCTCTGAGATTGCCTGCCGCATTAAGCCGTCCACGTCAGAGGTCTTTGAATCAAGCAGTTCGTTGTTAAAGTAAAAGAAAACCGTTGCGCCAATCACTGGAAGATCGCTGTTTGAGTCAACAATCTTCAGGAAAAGGTTTTTTCCCACCAAAACCTCGGGAAGGTCTATTGAAACAGGGGTTGTTTCCCCCGCATTAACCACTATTCCCGACTTTGTTTGGGGGGCTGCACCCTCGTCGGTTGGGGAAGCAGTTATGCTGTAAGTTCCGGGATCTACGGCATTAAAAGTGTGTGTTCCGCTGCTTGCCGTGCTGCCGGAGTCAACCTGGCCGCCTGTTCCAGAATCAATAAGCGAAAGCCTTACGTCTGCCGCGTTCGAGCCGTCAAAATTCCTTACAGTTACCGAGATTTTTCCCTCGACCTCAATTGGCACAAGGTCAATTCTCGTTACGCTCATTGTGACATACTTTGTTTTAATATTAAAGCCGCTTGAGGTAACGGTTGCCTCCAAGAGCCCACAGTTTGACGGCGGGGTAACCCTGAAAATCCCGTCGCTTCTTGTCTGGCTTGGGGGATCACCTTGATTGCTTGAGCAGCTGAACTCAACGGTCGCGTCCTGCGAAAGAAGGCTGCCTGTTCTTGAATTGTAAAGCTTTATGGTTTTCTGCTCTGAACTGGGCTGAAGGTCAATTCCTTCACTTGACAACTTCAAAATTTTGGTTTCGTCCGCCGTGAGAGTAATTTCCCTCGTAAGAGTCTCATAGCCCTCCAGCGTAACTACCACAGTTGCAGTTATTTCCTCTTCCGGCAGCGTTACTTTAAGCTGGCCCCAATCGTCCGTTAAATCCACGATATCCTCTTCAAAGGGCTCAGAGCTCAGCCTAATACTTGCGCCTGAAAGAGTGTCTCCCCCCTGGTCCTCAATCTGCAGGATTGCCTCAAAGCCAAGGGCAGGAGCAAATGGATTGAACACCACAAAGAGAAGAATAAACAATACAACAAGTGCCATCAGAAGGATGAAAGAGGGAACAATCTTGTCAATTGGATCAACAACCTTGTAAACAGGAACATACTTGTTTATCTTGTCCAAAACCAGGTAATACTTGTCTTCAAAGAAAAAGTATCCCTTCTTTACAGCATCCACTACCTGAGTAAGCGGGGAAGGTTTTGATTCCAAATCTAGCTGATTTTCCACGGGCTGTTTTTCCACTAAATTCATCTCCAAGGAAGTAAGTTATTGCAATAATAAAAGCCCTTTTTGGTTAATAAATATTGTGTTTTAATGGAAAAAGAGTTAAGAGTTGACGTTTCGTTGCCCAATTTGGGCCTTTATCTTTGCAGCAACCCCCTCACCAAGAACCCTGGCCAAATCCCTTTTATCCGCCCGCTTGAGCTCTGCAACACTCCTGATTTTAGCGCGCCACAACCTCCTTGCCCTTACCCTTCCAATAAACTTTACCCCGCAAAGACCAACAAGCTCTTCCTTGACACCGTACTTCAGACGGCGCCTCATCTTTGAGAGCGCGGAAAAACGGTCCTGAAAAGAGAGAAGCTTTGCAATTTCAAGGGCAGAGTAAGCAAGCCAGTCGCAAACGAAAAGCTTTGAGTGCAAAATCCCCGGCTGGGTATTGAACTCCTTTAGGAGGTCCTGCTCGCTTTTCTCGGAAACCCAGTCCTCCAAAAGAACGGCGCTGTTAAACTTGCGCAAAAGATTCAAATCAAAGTACATTTCCTTCTCAATATCAATTGGAAGCTGCGCAGAGTTAAGCTGCAGCTGCTCCCAGAGCTCTGGCTCCCTCTTCTTGGAAACTGAAATCCAGGGCCTGAACTCGGAACTTTGGGCAAACAGGAAAAGCCACGAAAAGTCTGAAAACTTTTTTTTGGATGATATTGCCTCAACCATTGCGTGCGCGGTCATTGGGTCAAGGTAAAGCTCGCTTACCCTCTTTCCAAGCGGGGTCGCAAGAATTCTTTTCTCGTTAGACTCAATGAACTCCCACTCCTCAAGCTGCTCAAGCGCAGACTGCACCTTTGAAAAGAGCTCTGTAAGGTCCCCGTACTGCTTTGCGTAAAATGTTTTGCTGAAAAACTCCTCCATTGAATGCAGGTCAAAAACAAAGTGCGTTGCAATAAGTGACAGAAGATGCATCCTGAGAACGGGCTCTAT
>JAFCCZ010000099.1 GCA_017609945.1 Candidatus Iainarchaeum sp. | reverse complement strand
GCAATTGACGGGGTCCGCCCTTCATCGTTTGCACTCTCAATTGCTTGGCAAGTCCACTCCCCATCAAGTCCCTCACAGTATCTCAGGTCATCGTTTGTGACGTCGTGGTGACTGATGTGAAAGTTGCTATCAGTTCCTTCCAAGAGCGATGAGTCAGTCCCCACATCTCCTGTGCTTTCAATTGTCTGGCAGGTCCACTGCCACTCGGCCAGAGCAATTGTACTCTGCAAGAGTAGGAAAAGGACTATAATTGAAATAAACAGGCAATTGCGCAAAACAGCTTTTTCCATAACTCAATATTACCCCTTTGTTGTTTAAATTTCTGCCCTTTGAACCATGTTGCCAAAGTTGCTTGCCGGGGCCCGCCGAAAGCGTTAAAAACCCTGTTTGGCATATTTCTCTTATGACTGGAAGAAGGGATCTACGGATTCTCCTGTAGGGAGCCGCATTTGCCTATTCCAGAAACTGCTTCTTTAAGGGTGATAAAAAATGCCTGAGGGAAAATCTGTAGAGATAATGGACACAACCCTGCGCGACGGGGAGCAAACTCAGGGGGTTTCATTCACTGCGGAAGAAAAGCTTGGAATAGCCAAAAGGCTGCTGAAGGAAGTGAAGGTTGACAGGGTAGAGGCTGGAAACGCAAGGGTTTCAGAGGGCGAGCTGGCCGCAATTAAGGGCATTAGCGCCTGGGCGGAAAAGGAGGGCCTGCTTGAGAAAGTGGAGGTAATGGGCTTTGTAGACTTTGAGGAATCGGTTGAATGGATTAAGGGAGCAGGAGCTAAGGCAATGAACCTGCTTGCCAAGGGAAGCCTCAAGCACTGCGAAAAGCAGCTGGGAAAGAGCCAGGAACAGCATTTTGAGGACGTGAAGAAAACAATTGAGTTTGCAAAGAAGAGCGGCCTGAATGTAAACGTTTATTTGGAGGACTGGAGCAACGGAATGCGGGAAAGCAGGCAGTATGTTTTGGACTTTGTTAAACTGCTCAATGAGCTGCCAGTTGAAAGAGTTCTCCTGCCTGACACTCTTGGAGTGCTCTCGCCAGCGGAAACTTCGGAGTTTTGCAGGGAAATGGTTGAGAGTTTTCCAGACACCAAATTTGAGTTCCACGCGCACAACGATTACGGGCTGGCGATTGCAAACACTCTGGCTGCAGCAAGAGCGGGATTTAGCGGAGTGCACGTTACAGTAAACGGATTGGGTGAGAGAGGGGGCAATGCGCCATTAGATGAGGTTGTTGCAGCGATAAAGGACCACACCGATTTGAGTGTGGCGGTTGACGAGAAGAAAATTTACAAGACAAGCAAGATGGTTGAAGCGTTCTCCGGAAAAAGGATTCCTGAAAACAAGCCGATTTCGGGTGAAAGCGTTTTTACGCAGACTGCGGGAATTCACGCCGACGGGGACAGGAAAGGGAATTTGTATGCAAACGATTTGGTGCCGGAAAGGTTTGGGAGGCAGAGGGAGTATGCCCTTGGAAAGCTTTCCGGAAAGGCCTCGCTTGAAATGAACCTTGAGAAGATGGGAATTGAGCTGACGAAAGAGCAGAAGAAGGCAGTTCTTGAAAGGGTTGTGCAGCTTGGAGACAAGAAGGAGAAGGTAACTCCGGAGGATTTGCCCTACATTGTTGCAGACGTGTTGCAGACCCCTGAAGAGCAGAAGATAAAGATAGTGAACTGTGTTGTAAGCAGCGGGCGAGGAATTACTCCAAACGCCTCGTTTACCATTAAATCAAACGGAACGGAGGTTGCGGCAAGCGGAGTTGGAGACGGAGGTTATGACGCGTTCATGAAAGCGCTTAGGGGCGCGGTGAAACAGTTTGGAATAGAGCTCCCGCAGCTTGCGGACTACGAGGTAAGGATCCCACCGGGCGGAAAAACCGATGCTTTGGTTGAAACCACTATCACGTGGCAGGGCAACGGCTCTAGGTTTAAAACAATTGGCGTTGACTCTGACCAGGTAATGGCCGCAGTAAAGGCAACTGAGAAAATGCTGAACATTGTGGCGAGAAACAGCGAGAAATAGTAATCAAACGTTTTTGTAAAATTTTCTTCTGTGCCTGACCTTAAGTATAAAAAGTCTTTTTGTTGCAGGAAATTTTTCAATCAGAATCCTGTACCTTCCAACCCTAAACTTGTGGTAGGGCGTGCCCTTGGCTTTTTCGAGAAAAACAAGTTCTTGCAAGCCAAGCTTTTCAACCCTGTCAATTATTCTTTTGGCTATTGCTTTATCTACAAGTCTAAGGTCCTTTTTTGACCTATTTGACCAAATTATCTCAAAAGGCATTCAAAGTCCCAATTCCTTCTTTAGTTGCCCAGTGGAATAGACTCTGCCTTTCTTAAGATCTTCTCTTGCCTCTTTGATTCCTGATAAGGTTTCCTCACTAAGTTCAAACTTGCTTTCCTCACTCTCCTTGGCTATATCAATTAATCTATGAATAACTTCACTATAGGGCTCCCTTGAGTGTTCCTTAAAAGAATCTAATTCGTTCTTTAGCTTTTTACGAATTTGAATAGTAGTAGTATCAGACACTATAATCACCTATAATATAATATAGTAAGCTATATTAAAACCTTTGTATTTTAACGAGCTGAGGGAAAAAAACAGATAAGTGTGAAAGAGGCAAGTCAGGGATCCGACTCGCGGTTTAACTTGCCCCCTCAACTCCCAACACAAGTTAAATTGTAAACCGAAGAATTGACGCAATTTGCAAAACTCTTCGCGGAAAACGCTCTGCCTCCATAATTGCAAGGGCCAATGTTCAAAGAAAGAGAGTAGCTCAAAGGCCAAGGCCTGGGAGAAGGCCAAGGCGCGGGCGGCGCTGATTTTTTT
>JAFCCZ010000022.1 GCA_017609945.1 Candidatus Iainarchaeum sp. | reverse complement strand
TGTTTCACAAGCTCTGCTGGCTTCTTTTTTACCATTTTAAGAATTTTCCTAACAACTGAATTCATTTTAATGAATTTTTTTGCCTTTTCCTCGTCTGCAAAAATTGTTTTGATTGCCTCAAGCTGCATTTCAACACTCAAATCCTTAAAGTCAATGCACTTGCAGCCGTTTGCCCTGTAAAATTTTGTTTTGTTAATCTCTCTCAGAACTTTTTCCTCCGAAAGCGGGGGCATTTCCTGTTTCTTCCGCATCCTGTTTACGTCCCTGTGGAAGATTTTAAGCAGTCTCTCTTCACAGTTTTTAATCCACTTAATGTCAACAAAGAGTTTTTTGTACATATGATTCAGTTTCAAGCCATTTCTTTGAAAGTCCCGGCACACATAGGGCAATCTCCTCCCAACAACCGGTTTTCCCGCGATCCAGGCCTCGTGGAAAGCAAAGCCAAAGCCCTCAATTATTGAAGTGGTTAATGCGGCCTTGCTTACTGCAAACAAATCAACCAAACTGAATTTTGTCACTTTTCCCCTGCGCTTCTCCCTTTCCTCCGAACCGCTTACAACTTCCGCGCCAGCGCCAATAACAACTGGCAGGCCCTCTTGCCTTACAAAGCGCTTTATTTTGTCAGTGTACTTGACGTCAGGCCCTGAGTGCGCTTCAAGCGTAACAACAAGCTGAAAGCTGTCGTCCAAGTAATTCAGTGCCCTTAGCAGAAGAACGGATTCCGTATTGTTTTTTCTGCGCATGCACTTCAGTGGGCTTAACAAAATCTTTCTCTTTGGGTCAAAAAAGTAGTGGTTTTTCACGCTGTACTTTTCTATTGCTTCAATCAACTGCTTTTTGAATTTCTTTTTTGTGGTGATTGGTTTTGCTGAAAAGAATCCAGTGTCAATGCTGTTTGGCAGAAAGAAGATTCTTTTCTCGTTTATGCCTGCCATTCTCAGATTGTCCGCATCCCTGCTGTTGATTGTCGCATAAAAAATGTTTCTGCAGTTTGGGTAGATTATTTCCGCAGCAAACTTTTCGTCCTTGTGCCCGGTGCAGTACTGCGAATTCCGCAGCATTGCCGGCCTTGAATTTTCCGCAAAATCGTGTACTTGATTCAGAATCCAGAGCGGTGTTTTCAGTTTTTCACATTCCTCCGCCAGTAATTTTATTGCAGCGGAGAGCTTTGGATTTTTGCCGAGTGGCAAGCCGTGGCAGTGCAGAATAAAAGGATTTTTCGGGCTGCACTCATGCAATGGCAGCTGCTTAACAATCCTGTCCTTTAGCTTTTTCGCCGCTGCCAAAAACTCTTCCTTTCCCTTGTACTTGTGCAAATCGTAATCCAATTCTTTTATGTCAATTGTTTTGATTGAAACGTTCTTCAATTTCTTGAAGTCTGATCTTATCCTCAAATCCTCCGGCTTTGGTGCGGCCCAGGCGTTGGCGATTACAAAAATGCTGATTTTTCCCTTGAAGTGCTGCAGGATTGAGTCAATACTGTTTTCAATCACAACCCTGACGCCGGCTGGGGCAAGGTGGTAGTGCAATTGCCCGATGTGCATTGTTTTCGGCAGCTTTCTCTTTGGCTTCAAATGCAAAATATCTTTTCGCATCTCACTGGCCTCATGCCTTTTTCTTTAGATAGGCTTTCATTCCCTGAATCAAATTCACGGGGGTGGGGTCAAGGCGATTAAGCATTGAAAGATAAAAGGCTGTCATTGAGCCAAGGTAGTTCATATACCAGGTAGCTGCAAGCAGGCCGCTCCCCCTGCTCTCTATTTCGGTTACTGGATATCCAATTGACCTAATCCTCTTCTTCATGAAGTTAATTCTTGCCTGCATCTTTTTTCCCTCTTTTGCCTGTCTAATAAGGAAAAAATGTCCTTTTCCAAGGTTCAGCGAAGCATTAATTTCATTGTGCTGCAGTTCTGGCAGGACATTCCAGTGGCAGAATACTTTTGCGATTTCGTTGAGTTCTGTTTGCCATCTCAAAGCGGAGACCTGCAGGCTTTCGGTTGCGTAAATTACCGGAGTTTTTTTGTACATCAGCTTTGCGTTTGCCTTGGCCTTTGCAACCACCGCCCCTTGCTCTTTTTTCAGAAGCCTAACAGTTTCCAGCACATCCTTTTCCTTGAACGGGCTTAGCCCCATTTTCTTCAGCACTGCAAGAGTTGAGAAGAACAAATAGCCACTAGCCTGCCTTGGCTGGTAGCCTCCTGGAACAACAATGCAGTGCCTGCACGCTTTCTTCAAGTATCCGTTTGAAGTAACTCCAATTGTTGGAATACTACTCTTCTTAAGTTTTTTGAACAGCCCGATTGCTTCCTCGGTGTTGCCACTGTAGCTCACAATAATGCAGAGTGTTTTCTTGTCAACAAACTTTGGCAGGATATAGCCGTGCTCTATGAAAACCGGAATTTTTGATTCCTGGAAAAAGAGCTTTTGCAGCATCTCTCCAACGTAACCGCTTCCACCCATTCCTGTGACAAAAATCTTCTCAATCCCCTTTGCCTTTCTAAGCTTTGCCTTTTTCCCAATCTTCCAGCCCTCAAGGCACTGCTCTGGAAAGCCCAAAATCTTTCCAAGGTAATCCCCTTTATCATATCTCTTAATCAGCTTATTCCAATCCATTGGCAACCACCAGTAATAGGAACTGCCTTTTAATTAATAAATCTCACTTTTTGGCAGCTTTCTTTGCAATCTCTTTGCCCAGAACCGCGCTTATTTCCTTTCCAGAGGCCTTGCCTTTCAGCTCTTTCATTGCCTCTCCCATCAGTGCACCTACCGCACGCATTCCCTTTTCCTCAACAAGCTTCAAATTCCTTTCAACGATCTTTTCAACAACCGCGTTTACCTCTCCACCGCCTGCCCTGCCAACGCTCAATTCCTCCACAATCTCTTCAAGCTCCTTCCCCGGGCTTTGGCCCCACCGCTTTAACAAATCAACAAAAACGTCTTTTGTAATCTTTCCCCTTTTCTCTGCAGCAAGCACTTCTCCAATCATTTCATTTGATATCCCAATCCCCTGCCTTTTAAGTTGGATAGCCGTTTCAAGCAAAAGGGTTGCGGCCGTAGTGGCGTTAATTCCCTTTGAAATCAAGTCCTCAAAAAAGCACGCCTTGTTGCTTAGCACCATTTTCTGCGCAAGCTTCTCTCCAAGGCCCTTGCTCTTGTAAAGTTTTAGCCGCTGTTCAACTTCCAGCGGAAGCTCTTTCTCAAGTCTCTTCAAATGGCCAGCGTCAGCTCTTACTGTATCAAGGTCTGTTTCAGGATACATTCGCGCGGCCCCGGGGAGCGGCCTGCTGTATTCAGTGTTTCCGTCCTCCAGCGCGTTCCGCGTTTCTTCCGGAACACCATTCAAAGCAGAGGCAATCCTTTCTCCAATAATCAAGAAAGCTTTCTTTGCTCTGCCCTTTTCGGCCTGCACTAGTATAAACGCATCCCCCTCGCCAAGTTCAAGGAGTTTTCCAACCTCGCTAATTTCTTCCTCACTTACTCCGTATGCTGGCAATTCATCACTGTGCAGTATTCCCCTCAAGCCAGCCCTTGCCTTCGCATAGCTTGCTAATTCTGTTCCAAACCTCTGCCCTGGCTGGACCTCTTTTCCCAGAAGGCCTGCAACCCCCTTAATCTTTGCCCCGAAAACTTTTTTTCCTTTCAAGAACTTGCACTCGCTTTCCTTGAACACATTGCTTAACTCTTTTGCCTCAATGGAAAGCTTCCCAATCTTTCTTGACTCAAGCTCTTTCTTCAGCCCAATCAGCGCAACCTGCCTTTGAACCTCTCGTCTCACAAACTCATCAATCATTTCAAGCTGCTGCACTCCCTTGATTTCAACCCTTGCCCCCTCAGCAATACTAATGTTTACGTCCTGCCTTATGGTTCCAAGCCCGCGCTTTGCCTTACAGGTTCTCCTGAACAGCTCACCAATCTTCAAGGCGCACTCTTTGACCTCTTCAGGAGTTCTCAGGTCCGGCGCGGTTGCCAACTCTATAAGAGGAATTCCAAGCCTGTCAAGCCTGTAAACAATTTTGTTCTCACCCCTTTCAATTGGCCTAGCTGCGTCCTCTTCCAGTGCAATGCTTTGAATTCCAATTTCCTTGTTTTTGAGTTTTATTTTTCCGCCGACTGATACAAGCATGGTTCGCTGGAAAGCCGAAGTATTACTTCCGTCAACCACGGCTTTTCTCATCACAACCATCTCGTCCATTATCTCGGAACCAGCCATCAGCGCAATTTTAAGAACTGTTTCAAGTGCTTCCTCGTCAGCAGGCCTTGGTGGGGCCTCATCTGCTTCAATCAGGCAGGTGTTATCTTTGTAGGCCTGGTATTCAAAGGTTAACTCTTTTCCGGACGCCTCAAGCGCTGCCGCATCAAATTCTCCCAATTCTGAGGCAACAGCCCGCAACTTCCGCCTAAACGTTATGTCCGGTTCGTCTTCCCGCAAAACGGACGGGCACCTGCAGAAGAGCTTTCCAGTGTCAAGCTGCTGGTGAACCTCCAGCCCTGCCTTTAGCCCTAGCTTTGCAAAATCAGTTACCATTTAAATCACTAATTAAAGGGGAGGAAAAACATTTTAATGGCTACTTCTCAACAACAAGCTTTTGTCCTGCCTCAAAGCATTGTTTCATAAGATTCTCGTTCTTCCGAGCTTCTCTTGGGCCCTCAAGAACTGACCCGATCCTTTCAACAACTTCCATTTTGCAGATTCTTGGGAATTCTTCAAACACTTTCAGTCCTTTCTCAATAGATTCCCGATTATAGCCGCCGGGCATTGCAAGCACAACCTTTTTTCCCTTAAGACGCGGGTTTTCCCAGTAGGGGTTGAATCTGTCAAAAAAGTTTTTCATTATTGCAGAAACATTGTTGAAGTAGTTTGGCGAACCCAGAATAAGGGTGTCCGCTTCAAGTGTTTTCCTGTAAAGAGGTTGCATTTCATCCAGTATCCGGCATTTGCCTGTTTTCTCACAGCTTCCGCAACCGTCGCAGAATTCAATTTTAAGGTCTCGCAGCCTTACCAGTTCAATTGCCGCGCCCTTGCTTTTCGCGCCAGTCAAAATGCTTTTCAGCATGGCCTCCGTGTTGCCGTCGCGTGGGCTTCCGCAAATTGCAAGCACTTTCATAATTAGAAAATGGCAGGAAATTGATTTAAATTAAATTTTTCCCAATTTGGGGGTTTTTACTAGGTTGCAAAGCCGCTCTTCCCTTTCCTTCTTCCCTTTCCGCGCCCCTTATGCTTCAGGCCAAGCTTTCTCTTTGCTTCGTTTGCGCTGCAGCCATGGAGGTCCATATAATCTTTAATTCTCTTTTCAGCATTTCTAACTGCTCCGCTTGAAGTGCGCTGAACTGTTTGCTTTCCCTTACCTACTCTTTTGGCGGCAAGTCCCGCTTGTTGGGCCGCTTTTCTTTTAGCTGTTCTACTGCGCGCCTTATCCCAGGCGCTTTCCCCCCGCCCTACTCCTCTATTGTATCTTGGCATCGTTTATCACCTAATAAAATCAGTCTGTTCTCCTTTTTATTTGTTTGCCTTTTTGGCAGGCAGTTAGTTGACGGTAAAACCTTGTCTCTCTAATACTTTAATAAGTTCTGCTGGAGCCACGTGCTGTTTATGGGCAACCAATTCAACCTTGCCCCTGTTCACCATCTTTCCATTGGGGTTGGCCCGTGTTGCAAGTGCTGCGGTTACAGCCCTAGGCATATTTTTTGCTACATGTCTAGCGGTACTAGAGGCTACAGGTCCAGCAGTAGAGCGTATTGCTTTTCTATGAAGCATATTAAACCATTAGTTATTGCCCTTTTGAACTATTTATTTCTTCCGCTCCAGCGAAAACTCGTTTCCTGGCGAAACAAACTTTTCCCCGCCAATGTGCATTGCAATTTCATCCCTTTTGAGGTTTTCGTCTGCTTCGGTGTGAACTATCTCCCCAACTATCAGGAAATGGTCTGCCTTTTCCACTTTAATTATTTGGTTGAGTTTGCATTCAAAAACAACTTTTGCCTGCTCTGCGGTGAGTGCCTTTACAACCTTGCTTTCCCTGAATTTTACCCCTGACTTCTCAACCTTGTCCTCTGTTTTGGACTCGCAGTTTACTGCCTCCTGTGCCCACTCTTTTGTTACAATGTTTACCACGAATTCCTTTGTCTCGCGAATGTTTTTCACTGTAAGGGTTTCCCTTGCCTGGATTCCAACGTAAAGCATTGGCGGAACAAACGAGACTGGTGCAACCCAGGAGTATGGCGCGGCATTGACTTTGCCCCCGCTGTCTACAGTGCTCACTAGAATAGTGAGCCGGGGGTAGAGCTGCCTTATTGCAAGTGTGGGGTTAACTTCCTTCATATTCATGTGAATGTTTCCGGTTCCTGAATTTCTGTTCTCTTGTTTATTTCGCCGCGCAGGTTTTCCCGCATTAATTTTCTAACCTCTTCCTTCTTGAAGTTCCCAAGTAGCCATGCAAGCTTTATGAAAGCGGTTTCGGGAAGCATGTCCTCTCCCGGAATAACCCCCAACTTGACAAGGTCAACGGCGTTGCTGTAAACGTGCATTTGGACCCGCCCAAAAATGCACTGTGAGGTCATTACTATAATGCAGCCTGATTTAATTAGTGATTCAATGGCTTTCATTACCTTAACATTTTCCTTGCACAGCGGGTTTGGCATGCCAACGGGCGCCTGTCCCAGCCCTGTGCCCTCCAGAACAAGACCCTTGTACTTGTTCTTTTCAAAGACTTCAATCTGCTCGTGCCTCAGGTTTGGGTGCACTTTGAGCAGAGCGGTTTTTTCGTTTATTCCGTCAATTAATTTGAATTTTCCACTCTTTTTAGAGTAATCTTTTTTGATAAACTCTATTTCTTTTGTGCTGTAGTTTATTTCTGCGATCGGGGTGTCGTTTACTGCCCTGAAAGCGTCTCTTCTGCTGGTGTGAAGTTTCCTTGTTTTGCACGCCGGAAGTATAACGCACTTTTTGTCGTTGGAGTTTCCGTGCATGCATATTCCAACTCCGGAAAAATCTGTTTTTGTAATAAATTCAATCGCGCAAATTAGGTTCATTATTGCGTCTGTGGACCCGCGGTCAGTGCTTCTTTGCGCTCCAACTAAAATTACCGGAATTGGCAAATTTTCAAGCATAAACGCAAGCGCTGCAGACGTGTAACCCATTGTGTCGGTTCCGTGAGGAATAATTATCCCGTCAACCCCTTTCTTTATCTCTTTTGCGATTTCCTTTGCGAGAACTTTGTAGTGGGGAAAGCCCATGTCCTCTGAAAACATATTGCTCACTAGCTTTGATTCGATATTTGCCATTTTAGTAAGTTCTGGCACAAGCGCAATAAGGTCTTTCGGGGTGTAAGATGTGTAAACAGCGCCTGTTCTGTAATCTACTCTTGAGGAAATGGTGCCTCCAACTTGCAGGATTGAAACAGTGGGCATTCCGGGATTTTTTTTAATTTTTGCAGCATTGGGCTTTCCAACCCTTTTCCCGACTCCAACCTTCTTTACTTTAAGGCTGCTTGACACTATTACTCCTGCGTTGTATCCTGAGTCAAGCTTTAGCGAAAGTGTATTTTTGTCCCTTGAGGGTACAATGGTTCCAGCAAATTTAGTGTTTCCTTTGCTGATTACCACAATATCACCTTCTTCAAGCTTATTTTTCTTGAGAAATGAGTTCAAATCCATTTAAGATCGTTTAAAATTAGGATGAAAACACTTTTAATCCATTACCTCTTGCAGTACAACCATTGTTTGAGTGTTATCAACGCCATCAACTTTCCTAAGCTCGTTTGTTACAAAATTGTTCAGTTCCTCAATGTCTTTTACCCTTGCTTTGATGAGCATGTCTGTGCCCCCGGTTATAATGCTTGCCTCTTCAACGCAGGGAAAATTATTGACGAGTTTGGCAATATCAATCTGGGCAAGGTTTTTGGCATCAAATTTATTATAGTCAATAGTTACTGCGATGTATGCTGAAATGTTTTTTCCAAGCTTTTTGTGGTTTACCTCAATTGTGTACTTTATTATTACCTTATCCGCCCTTAGCTTCTTTATTCTGTTGTGCACTGTTGTAGCCGGCAACCCAGTTTTCTTTGCAATTGCAACAACCGAGGCCTTTGCGTTCTCTTTCAGCGCATCAATAATAAGCAAATCCTTAGAATCAACCATATGGAATATTTATACCATAATACTTATAAAATATGCCGTTTTTTTGTATATTTGGTCCACTTTTAGTCAATTAATTTAATATATGATGCAGGGTGGTATATTTATATTGCATTAAATGGGAGATAGGCTCCAGCAGTGAGAGATTTGTTGCCAAGTGCGCCCCCGAGTCAGAAACCAAGCAGGCGCGCACTGGCAGGCTTACCAGATAACACTTTCGCGCTTCTGGTTAATGAGTACTGTCTAAAACTGCTTTTAAAGCTATTTTAGCGCGAAAAAACCGATTATTGCCTATTTTACGGAGTGCCACAGAAATCCTGCGGAAGGCGTGCCTCCACCATATTAGTGGTCAGTGGAGTTATACGGCTACTCACCAAATCAACTTGCCTTGCCTGCCCTTCTGCCTGAATGCTCTTAACCTCTGCTCTCACCTTTTCAATGCACTGGCTGCTCAGCAGGCAACTGGTGCAATAACATATTACTCTACAGCCGCCTGGCCCGATTTCTGCCGCATCACACTGCCTTAAGCTGTCAAGCTTGCATTTGCTTCCGCCTGTTACCTCAAAACCAAGGTTTTTTTCCTCAAAGCCAGCGTTGTCCCCCCAAACCCGCAACTCAACGTCATACTTTCCCATTCCAGGCACACTTATCGGAATCTGCCTCTCAAGCACTTCCCTTGGGCCAATCTCTCCGAACATCTCGTCAACAAGTGCCCTTCCGACATACTTTTTTTCCCACTGCCTGCCCTCAAGGTACATCTCGTAAACTTCTGCTTTAATTAGTCCGTTAAACAGTGGAACCTCCCCAGAATTCTTTACTTCTAAATTCAGCACCGCGTTCTCCACATCAAGGTTAATCTTTTCTTTGATCTCTGCTTTTACAATCTCAATTTGTGCAGGCTTTTTCCCAAAGTAAATCTTGCACACGTAAATGGTGTTCTTATAAAAGCACCGAGCAGTAGTTTCAATCGTCAGCCCGTTCTTTATCTCAATTTTGCGCTCGTCCCACTCAATTTCCTTGGAACAGTTCTCGTCAACCTCGCTTATGTTGCAGCAAAGTGCAGCATTGTTGCACTCAAAAGCCATGCTTCTGTTCCTTGAATCAAACGTGTTGCCTGAAAACTCTATTCTGCCAAAGCTAACCTCTTCAATAACTCCCTTCCCCTGGTTGAGGCTTGCAACCCCAACATTTTTCTCCAGAATCAAAAGCGGTTCAGGTGTCCTGAAAAACAGCGGAACAATGTAGATAAAAAACACAGTAAGCACGGCAAGCGCAATTATCGCGTAAACCAAAAGCCTGAAAGGACCCTGCTCCGGCATTTACCTCCGCCTCCTGGCAGGGCGAGTTTCCACATGAAACACCCACTGAAGAAGCTTTCCCAAACCAATGGCCACCGCTGCTCCCAGCAAAAGGAGAACAACAAGTTCACCATACCTGCCTGTTCTAATAAAGGGTATTGTAAAGTCCCCGCTCCAGTCGGTCCATGCAATTCTCACAATCACAACTATTGCAAACGCCAAAAGCACCACAACAGTGCTCTTGGACGCAAGTCCAAAGTGTTTCCAGCCCATGCAGTTAATAATGCGAAAACTAGTATAAAAGAATTCCTTGCAAGAGAAAGGTATTTAATCTGGTTTAAAACAACCTTAATTATGGCAACACTTCAGCAGCTTGAACAGGACGTAGAAAAGATTAAAGGGAGAAACAAAAAGGTTGAAACAGACAAGGCCTGGGAAACAAGCTATACAAGAAGGGCGCTCCTCGCTCTGTTCACCTACCTTGCAATGGGCCTTTATCTCCAAGCAATTAACATTGCCGACCCCTGGTTGAATGCAATTGCCCCGGCAGTTGGTTTTATGCTTTCAACCCTTACCATTCCGTTCTTCAAAAGAATGTGGGCAGAAAAAATTTACAAAAAATAAGTGGCTACTCACCGAGCTTGACATGCCTCTGCGCCTTAAACATCTTCTTTATTTCTTTAACGGTAGTGGCCTGCTCTGGCTTCTTGTCAGACCTTATCTTTATCATGCGCGGAAATCTCAAAGCCAATCCCGCTGCTTTGTGCATTGGGCTCTTTGTTATCTCATCAGCAAGAACCTCAATCACGTACTTTGGTTCAACCCAAAAGTCCGGCTCAATCTCGCTGTCAACCCTCTGCGGTTTCTTGTCCCTCTTTATTTTTGAAAGAATTTTCTCTAGCTCTGAAAGGTTTTCTTCAGTCATGCCTGTCCCAATCTTTGCAATAGACCTAAACATATCCTCTTTCTCATCGTAGACTGCGGTAAGTAGACCGCCCAAGCCAAACTGCGTTCTCTTTCCCTTTCCCTTGAAATATCCAATTATTGCCGTGTCCACAGTGTCTGAAAGCTCGCCCCTGTAGCTTCTCTTCAGTTTTATCCATGCAAACTTTCTTGCTCCGGCAATGTAAGGCGCGCTCAAGTCCTTTGCAATGATCCCCTCAAGGCCCTTTTCAACTCTTTCATTGAAATAGGATTCAATCTCTTTTGGTTTATCAGTAATAATTGATTCGCTTAACCCGATGGTTTTGCTCTTGCCCACAATTTTTTCCAGCTTTTTCCTTCTTTCCTTAAAGGGCAAGCCCATCAGGTTTTTGCCGTCTGCGTAGAGCACGTCAAAGGCAAACAGCTTCAGCGGAAATTGTTCAGCCATCTTCTTAACGTCATATTTTCTCTTTCGCTGAATTGTAATCTGGAAGGGATAGTACTCGCCTGTTTCATCGTTGAAGGCAAGGGCCTCGCCCTCAAAAATAGCGTCCTTCGCCTTTACCTGCTTTTTCACTGCCTCTGAAATCTCCGGAAACATTGGAGTAACGTTCTCCTGCTGCCTGCTAAAAATTGTAATTTCCTCACCGTCCTTGTGAACAGCCAGCCTGAATCCGTCGTACTTTGCCTCAACCGCGCACTTCCCAAGCTTTTTGATTATTTTTTCAGCTGTTGGAAGTCTTTCGGCAAGCGTTGGCCTGATTGGAGTGCCTGGTTTAATATTAATTTCATCCAACCCCCTTAAGCCCTTACTCTTCAGCTTCTCTGCAACACCTCCAAGATCGCTGTGCACATTGTACTTGGCCTCAATCATTTCGCGTAATCTCGCCCTAAGCTTTCGCTCAAATTCCGCTTCGCGTTTTTCCTCCTTTTTCTCTTTCAGCGCGGACTCAATTTCCTTCACAAGCTTCTTGTCCTGCCTTGCCTTTTCAGTGAGATTTATTGCAAATGCGTCCATTATTGTGGGATCCCCGATCCCAAGGCGCATGCTTCCCAGTGGAATTCTTACAAGATA
>JAFCCZ010000098.1 GCA_017609945.1 Candidatus Iainarchaeum sp. | reverse complement strand
AGATTTCAATAGGAACCTTTGGGAAATCTTTAGGGAACGCACGGCTCGCTAAATTGTATATTTGATCAACCGGTCTTTTGATTTTAATAGGTTCTATAATATCATGCTCAATAAAAGAGAAATTTTCATCAGATTTTAAGTCTTTAATATTACCTTCATTCCCTGTAGCAAAGTTATCAATACATAAAACTTTGTTGCCTTCTTTTAGAAGTCTCTCACACAAGTGTGAGCCAAGAAAACCTGCTCCGCCAGTAACAATTATTGACTTCACGAAAATCCCATCATCAAATATAAGCTAAAAATTAAGCGATTTCTAGTATATATAGTTAATGTAAAAAAAGTATTATAAAGACTCTAGAAGTAGTTTTTTTAGAATTTAGGGAACAAACTCTTCCCTGGCCGTCTCCAGCGCGCTGGGCCATCCAATGTCAAACCATTTCTTGTGATAAGTGTAGCCGTACACCGTGCTGTTTTCAGTGAGCCATATCATAAAGTAGCCCATTTTGTCCGCGTCATTTCCCTCTTCAATAAAGCGCTTTAACAGTTTGACCTGCTCCCTTGGAAAGAAGTAAATCCCAAGGCCTGTGAGAGTGCTCTTTGGGTGCTCTGGCTTTTCCTGATACTCAACCATTTTGCCGGTCTCGTCCAAAACACCGATTCCCTGCTGCCTTGCAACCTCCTCGCTTTTGCTGTCCCAAAGGGCCTCAACAATTGTTTGCTTTTCCCTGAAAAAGTTGAAAACTGGGGTTAGTGAAAAATTATACAAATTGTCCCCTGCAACAACAAGCAGATCATCGTCGATGTTTTCTTTCTCAATAACAAACTGTATGTCGCCAACCTGCCCCAGCCTGTCGTCATTGCTTGTGGTGCCGTCGTTCAAAACCTTTATCTTTAGCTTTGTCTTTCCCTCAAAGCCGGAAAGCCAGTCCACAAAATTCTTGCAGTACTTTTCATTGCTTACAATGAAGACCTCCTCAACACTGGGCAGCTCTTCAATCCTTGCCACAATGTGCTCAAGTATGGGCTTGCCCTTTACGTCAAGCAGTGCTTTGGGCCTGTCCTCGGTCAGGGGATAAAGCCTTGTAGCATACCCGGCAGCAGGAATTATTACCTTCACAACATCACCAAAAGCTTAATTCTCGGAAGGGTTTTTAACGCTTTTCAGACCCTGCCGATTCCAGTGTAGTTGAATCCAAGCTTTGCCATTTGCTCTGGCTTGAAAATGTTCCTGCCGTCACAAATTATTGCCTGCTTCATAAGGCCCTTTACCTTTTCCAGGTCAATTTTCTTGAATTCATCCCACTCTGTCAGGAAAAGCAGGGCATCAGCGTCCTTGGCAACCTCGTACATGTCACTGCAGTACTCTACATTCTCCAAGATCCCTTTTGCGCGCTCCATTGCCACAGGGTCGTAGGCCTTTATCTTGGCGCCCTCCCTTTGCAGGGCCTGAATTATGTCAACGCTCGGCGCAAACCTCATATCGTCAGTGTTTGGCTTGAAGGCCAGGCCAAGAACCCCAATGGTTTTGTCCTTCATCACCCAAAGCAGGTCCTCAACCTTTTTAACAAACCTTTCCCTCTGGCCCTGGTTAATCTTCTGAACCTCCTTCAGCATCGCAAAGTCGTATCCGTTCCTTTCCGCAATCCAGATAAATGCGTCAACGTCCTTTGGGAAACAGAAACCGCCGTAGCCAAGGCCTGCCCTCAAAAAGCTCGGCCCAATCCTGCTGTCCAAGCCCATTCCCCTGGCTACATCATCAACATTTGCGCCTGTTGCCTCGCAGATGTTTGCAATAGCGTTAATGAAGCTAATCTTTGCCGCAAGAAAGCTGTTTGACGCGTGCTTTATGATCTCAGAGCTCTTGATGTCGGTGAAAACAATTTCAGCCTTCAGCGGGGCGTAAATTTCCTTCATTACCTCCCTTGCCTCCTGGCGGTCTGTCCCGACAATAATCCTGTCGGGCTTCAGAAAGTCCTCAACCGCAGAACCCTCTCTCAGAAACTCGGGGTTGCTTACAACCAAGTGCTTAATGCACTTGCCTGCCTTTGCGTCACCGTTGCTGCAGTGCAGCACCTGCTCAACCCTTTCGCCGGTCAAAACCGGAACAGTGCTCTTCTCAACAACTATCTTTTGCTCCCTGGCAATTGCGGAAATGCTTCTTGCAACGTTCTCAACATAGCTCAGGTCCGCCCCTCCATCGTCTCTTGGGGGGGTGCCAACCGCAATAAAAATAACCTTTCCGTGGGTAACGGCCTTCCCCATATCCTTGGTGAACTCAAGCCTTTTGGCCTCCTCGTTTTTCTTAATCAGCTTGTCAAGGCCTGGCTCGTAAATCGGAATCTTCCCGCTGTTAAGTGTCTCAATCTTTTTCTTGTCAATGTCCTGGCACACAACATTGTGCCCCATGTCCGCAAAGCAGGCCCCTGCCACCAGTCCAACGTAACCCGTTCCAATAACCGAAATGTTCATTTGCTCTCCTCCTGAAGAAAAGAAACCGCTAACCCTTAAAAAAGCTTTTTCTTTGAGGAATGTACCAAGGAATTTCAGGCCGTTCACTGAAGTGAAGCCAAAAATTTCTCAACCAGGCCCTTCTCCCCAAGAATTTCGCCCTCCGCAATGTCTGCAGCGTGCTCGAAAACAAGCGGAATTCTCCCAATCTGCCCAATTTTCTCCAGCGGCGAGAAGTCAAAGTCCTCTGGGAAGGACCGGTGGTCTGAAAGAAACTCCCTGCTCTGCCCTGCGCAGTAATGAAGGTGCACTTCCTCAACCCTTTCGTGCAGGGAAAGCATTTCCCCAAGATTTTGCTCAAGCAGGCAATGCCCCAAATCCAAAAGAAACCCCAGCGCAGGAAATTCCTCAAGAATTTCGCGAAACTGCCCCGCAGTCTGCAGCAGTGAAGCCACTTCCCTGCCTGGCGTGTTCTCAATCACAAGCTTTACCCCCAGCTCCGCCGAAAGGCCCAGGGCATAACCCAAAACCTCCTTCAGCCCGGCTAGCGCCTTCTCCCTCTCAAGCCTT
>JAFCCZ010000021.1 GCA_017609945.1 Candidatus Iainarchaeum sp. | reverse complement strand
GTTGAGCTGGCTGAAAGGGTTTTGAAGAAAACCCCTGAAATTTCAATTTCCTTCATTGAGGAAGACCTGGTTTTGCTGACCGTTAGAAACAGCGACCAGCGTTCATACTCGCCGGTTGAAATTTACGTTAACGGAAAGCTTGACCACCGGGTTTTCTTTTCCGGAACGCGCTTTAGAAGCCTTGAAAGGATTTCGCTTGAAGACGGCAAAAATGAAATCAGGGCCGAATTTTTGGGGGTTGAGGACTGGGCGATGGCTAGAAAGGAGCCAGAGTTTGAAATGTCACCAATTATAGGGGTTGCATTGATCTCAACACTTTTGTGCGCCCTTGCATTCCTTGTTTTTGCAAGCAAACCGCTTCTCAAGAAGGCGGCTTACACCCCGCTTATTCTTTTTGCAATACTCATTACCATCTTCTTCACCCTTGAAGTCTTCGGCCTGCTCTCGTCCACAAACTTTGTTATAGCAATTGCGTTGGTAACGGTGATAATAATCGGAATCTTTGAAGGCAGGTTCAGGGTAAAGGATCCGTTGGAAAAAATAGACTTTAGGAAGCAGTTGAAGAGAATTTCCCCGCTTCTGCTGCTGCTGATCGGCATTCTGGTTTTCTCTTCATTCTTCTTCAACATGTTTACAGCCAGCTACTACAGTATCTGGACCTCGTTCTATGAAAGGCAGAGCATTACAATAGCTGCAGCAGAAGCCATTCCAAGCATTGACCGGTTCAGTTTCCTGGGAACAAAACCGTTTGGATACATGTCCGGATACTTTTTCGTTAACGCGGGGGTTTCCTGGATCTCAGGCCTTGCTACGCAGCAAAGCTATGCGATAATAATGATTCTCGCGCAGATTGCGTTCATGGCGTCAGCCTTGCTCTTCTTCCAGTCCTTTGGTTTCAAGGGCAACAGAAGCTATATTGCTGTGTTTGCGCTCTTCCTTGGCGGATTTGTTTTCAGCGACTTCAGCTTCAACATTAGGCACGTGATAAGTTATGCCATGCTCTTAAGTTCGGCTTTCCTTGTAAGAGAGGGCAAGCCAGGAAAAGCAGGATTGATGCTTGGCGTTGGAACGTTTGTCCAAACCCCTGTTTTCCTCATGTTCCTTGTAATGCTCCCAATTATCCTAACAAAGGAGAAGCAGGTGCGAACTGCGGCAAAGACAATTCTTGCGGGGGCAATTGTGGCACTGCTGTTCTTCTCGCCGACACTTCTGGAAAGCGGCTTGCCAACACAGGCAGAGCACAATGTTTGGGGTTACCTGTGGTCCATTCCGCTCTACGGGTTCTTTTTGGATTACCTGCCGTTGGTTGTGCTAATCACACTGTTCATTGCACCGGCCCTTTACAGGGGGGAAACAAAACTTGACAAGTTTTCACTCAGGGTGCTTATCTTCTTAATTCTCTTCGTACTGGTGCAGCTGCTTGTCTCCTACAGGATAAATGTTGTGGCAACCATTGCCTTTGCACTTTTCGTTGGCCTAACGTTCCCCGAGAAAACCCTGAGAAACAAGTTGAGCGAGTACTCGCTGAGCGCGCTGTGCGGCGTTGCCCTTGCCCTCATGTTCCTGATAACCATTAGTTTCTACCCGGTTCCCTACTCGGTACAAAATGCCTTTGAGTTCGTCAAAAAGAACACGTCAACCAGCGCCAACTTCCTGAACGAGCCATACCTTGGGCACTCGTTTATTCTGCTTTCGCAGAGAAAAAGCAGCGCGGATTTGGCTGTAGAGTATGCCAACGAGCAAATGATCAGGGACAGTTTTTCGTTCATTAAAACTGGAAACCTGGACATTCTGGAAAAGTATGACACTGAATACGTTGTCAACAGGTCGATTTTCCTTGACGAAACGCCTGTTGGGGGCAACCTCTGGTTTGAGTTACTGGAGTTTGAGGAACTTGACAAGATTTACTCAAACGGCCTGTTGTTTGTCCACCGCGAAAGGAAAAAAGTTGTTTTGGTGGACCCGGAAAGGGACCCGCCAAACATTGTGGTGTACGGAGACTCCAGAACACGCCATGACAAGCACAGGGAAGTTTTTGCCCAGATAATTGACCTTGCCCCGGAAGCCATTGTGCACGTCGGAGACATAGTAACAAACGGCAACAGCCAGGCTTGCTGGGACGCCCTTGACGAAATTACCGGCTTTGACCCGGCAACAATGACCGCTGGAAACGATTCGCTTAGAATTCCCTACTGGCCGGTTTTGGGAAACCACGAATACAACAAGGACCCAGGGGCATCAAATTACCTGGAGCACTTTGACCTGGCTGGAAACGAGAGATGGTACTCTTTTGATTACGAGAACGTGCACTTTGCCGTTCTGGACTCCCAGCCAATAGTCCAGGGGAACAAAGAGGACACTGTTGCGCAGGCAGAGTGGCTTGAGGAAGACTTGCGGGCAAGCCAGGCCCAGGACTTTATTTTCGTGTCCTTCCACCACCCGGTTTACAGTGAAAGCCACCACGGTGACGCAGACGAGTTCTGGGGTGAGGGAGCAAACAAAACAGGGATTAGCTTTGTTGAATTGTTTGAAGAGTACGGGGTGGACGTGGTGTTTGAGGGCCACGCTCACTCTTATGAAAAGTTTTACAGCAATGGAATCTACTACATTGTTACCGGCGGGGGGGGAGCAAAACTTAGTGGGCAAAAGAAAAAAAGCTCCTGTGACTGCCTGCAGATGTATGCCGCAGAACTGCACGTAATGAACATTGAAATAGAGGGCAAAAGCGTCTCAATCACCGCGGTAAAGCCGGACGGCACAATCCTTGACGGGCCATTTGAAATAACCGCTTCTTAGAGAAAAAGCTAAAGGCTTTTAATAAGCAGAAACACAATGTTTCTGTATGGCGAAGCGAAAAGTGGCAAAGAAAACTGCCGGAAAGAAGTCAAAGGCAAGGGGGAAGCCGGATGTCGAATTGAGGAAACGGATTCAGGAACTTGAAAAGTTTGCGGCCGAGCGAAGAGAGTGGATTAGCGCGCTTAGAACTCTTCTAAAGCTGCCAAAGAGTAACCCTGCGCACCTTGACCCCAAAATAAGGCATGTTACCATAAAGTTTAGCCAACTCCCATTTGCGTACATGTACGGCAATTGTGAAGGCTACTTTTATAGAAACGTAGGGCGGGAGAGAAAAAGGGTACAGCTTGGAAAAATAAAGCCTGGGCAGAAGGTATTTTGCGAGGTACCATACTTTGAAATGGTTTTTGACAACAGTCCCGAATCAAATAAATTAAAAGCGGTTCTGAAAAAATTTGCTTCAGAGAAGAAAGTAATTGAATTGGTGGAAATGGGGCGTTTTACAAAATTGAAAATGCTTTATGCAGACCATACAACTACTATAAATCGCTCGCAAGCAGAGGCAATAATTAAAGTAAACAACATTTTTATAACCGGATTCGGAAGAATCGTTAACCGCTTTGTTGCAAAGTACGGTATTGGTCGCGATGCAATCAGAAGAAATAATAGTGGGCCTGGGCGGAATTGAACCGCCGATCTTCTGCGTGTGAGGCAGACGTCCTAACCACTAGACCACAGGCCCCCTAAATGAAAAGGTGGAGGGAATGTTTAAATACTATTACCGCACTATTTTATGTGGTCTGAATGAAAAAGACATTTTTTGCCTTTGCATTGGTTTTGCTGCTTGGAACGGCTCACGCGCTTGTGATTGACGCGCCAAGCGAGATTGCGACAAACAGCGCCCTGAGCTTTTCAATAGACTTTGATGGGGGAACCTGGGACAAGGCCGTGCAGGTTGACGGCTCCAGTGTTCTGGAACTGCATTCCTACAATGGCACGCTCACCGTTGACAGCTTTGACGGAAGCAAAGTTGTTGCGGAAAGCATTGATGGAAGCAAGCTTTACCTGGTTTTGAACGGTTTCAAGGAAACCGGCGAGAAGAAAATAAAGGTTGGCGACGTTGAGGCCAGCATTAGCGTTTTCAAGCCGATTTCAGAGGGCGAGTACTCTGACGAGTTCAAATCACTCAAGAACACGATAATGAGTTACGCTGACGACATTGACGAATTGAAGAGGCGGGCTGATGAGCTGAACGAGCTTGCTGCCGCAAACAAGTCGGACAGCTTGGAATTCGGGGGCAAGCTTGAAGAGCTTTCCTCAACTCTTGGAGCAGTGCAGTCAGACCTCTCGGGAAAGGCCTCACAGGAGGGCGTTGAACAGAGTTTTTTAGATTTGGAGCAGTCGCTTGAGCAACAGGGCATTAAGATAAACCAACTGCAGGAGGAAACCGAAGAGTTTACATCAACCGGATTCATTTCGCTTGGCGACCTGCAGGATGACCCAAGAGTTGCGTTGATTGGACTGCTTGTAGTGGTTGCAATTGTTGCGGTTGCTGTTTCAAAGGGCAAAGTAAGGCTTCCGAAAATGCCTGGCCTGCCCAAAATGGGAAAAAAGGATGACAGCATTTACACGCCCTCTAAGAAGGATAAAAGCATTGCCTCCCAGGTGCTGGATGATGCAGTAAGTGAGGACAGTGGAAAGTGGGCGTTCAAAGGCAGCTCCTGGAAGCCAAAAGAAGAAGAAAAGCCAAAGACCGGGGCCCTTGGCGCGCTAATTAAAAGGGATTAACTGTTTCGGTCCTCAAGAAAAGCCTCAACGCTTCTATCATAAGTTTTCTCGGCTTCCTTGCTGAAGTAACACGCCGGAAGCTCCCCCCTCCTGCGGTGGTAAGAGATGCAATCGCAGCAGATTCCCTTTCTTGAGCAGGGGTAGGTACAATTGCACGATGCGGCATTCTCAGCCTTTTTGCATTCAGCCATAAAAGAAAGCGCCGTCAAAAAGTATTTAAACTGAACCTGAGTAATTGGTTTAGAGGTTGTTTGCATGGAAGAAAATGTGATTGTAACGCTTTTTGCGGGAATTGACAAGATTTACTCGTCTCTGGCGCAGGCGCTTCCCACACTACTTTTTGTTGGCTCAGTCCTCCTCGGGGCGTACATCACAATTTACATCGTTCAAAGAATTGTGAAAAGGCTTCTTAACAAAGTAGACTTTAACCCTGATTTGGAGTACCTTGCCTACAGGGCGGTCGGATGGGGCGCATGGTTTTTGGTGATCGTGTGGCTCGTGGGCCAGCTTGGGCAGGACGAAATATTTGCAACACTGATTGCGGGCGGAACCCTTGCAGGCCTGGCAGTCGCCTTGGCGGTGAAGGACTCTCTTGCAGATGTGGTTGGCGGCGTGCTGCTGCTTGGGGACAAGCACTTTGATTTGCACGACAGGATAAAGGTTGGCTCAACAGAGGGCGAAATAATTGAGGTTGACCTGCGAAAGACCAGGGTTAAGACTGATAACGGGAACATTGTAATCATCCCAAACGCAAAGATTGACAAGGGCGGCTGGACCCTGTTCCCAAGAGCAAAGAAGCGGGAAAGGCTTATTTCAAAGCTCAGGAAGCAGGCAAGCACAGTAACAAAAGTTTCCAAGAAAATAATTCCAGGAAAGAAATAGTTACTTTCTTCTTCGCCTTCCTGTTTTTGTGCTTCTTATTGTTGGCCAGGCCTCTTTTGTTTTTCTTCTGGCCTTTACCGCAGCCCAAAACTCTGCGAACTGGTTTACAACAAGGCCCAATCTTGCCCTTGGGCTTAGTTGACCTATTTCCTTCAGGAGTTTGGCTCTCATTGGGCTAAGCTCTTTTGTCTGTGCTTTGGCGGTTTCCCTCAAATCAGGCCTTGCCTCCAGTATATTTCGCTTTTGTCTTTTGTGCCTGACCCTCTGAAGCATGTGACCTCTTGCGCTTGCAACCCTTGAAACAACAATTGCATCGTAAACAATCTTTATTTTGTCAGGGTAAGCGTAATTAATGAATCTGTCGTCTCCGAAAGATTTTTTGGTGGGCATGGGATTTGCGATGAGGAATTTTTTTCTAACGGCAAACCCCTGGCCGGTTAACCTGTAAAGTTTGTCCCTGCGCGCTACTCTTGAAACCTCGGCATAAAGTGAAGAGGTTGGCCCGCGCCTGTTTGGATGAACAAAGGCCGCAGATGGAACAACTATTGGGGCTGCAAACTCCATCTTGCGATCTGCCCTCAACGCCCTGTTTGTTTTTCCAATTGTGTCCCGTTTCACGAGAACGTCTGCGTCTGAAAAGTATATGATGTCTGCCCTGCTGCTTGACTCCCTTGCAATGTGATTTATGGCATTGTTCTTTCCGGCCTGTTTTAACTCAATTACCTTTATTCCTGGAATGCCCTTGGCAAGAGCCCTTGCAACTTGCGCGGTTTTGTCCCTTGAACCGTTCACGCACACAATCAGTTCACGGTCTGCGGGAGCCGTTTCCCTCCAGGCCTTTGACTTTGTAATTGAGCTAATTGTTCTCTCAATTGACGAGACCCCCTCAATTGACGCGGCCTCGTTCCTGGCGGGAATTCCAATAGAAAGAAATTCAGGCATAAAAGAAATGGTGGTTTAGGAATATAAAAAGGTAATGCGGGAGGGAGGATTCGAACCCCCGTAGGCACTAAGCCAATGGGTATTTTCAGCAGGAAATCAAAAAGACTTATCTGCTACCTAAACCCATCCGAATTGGCCACTATCGGACTCCCGCAATAGAAAGAAAATAGGTGAATAAGTATAAATTACTTTATTTCGGGTTCATTGTTTGCTCTCCGAGAACTACCTCGTACTTTGGCTTGCCCGGCTTTCCTGCCTCGCTGTAGATGTACCCCAGCCCAACCACCATTAGAACAAACGCTATTAGGATGTCTGCTTCCCGCGAAATTATTTGCTGTCCTGCCTTCATTATCCCCAAGCGAATTACGTCAAGGCCTGAGAGAAGGAAGACTACGGCGATGACTACAAAAATCACTCCAATGAAAGTGCTTTTTGCCCCACCGGTAAACAAAGACATACAATATAAATAGGGGCGAAACAACTTTAAATTACTTTTCTTTTGTTCGGTTAAGCAGTTAATACAGCTTAAATTGAGTCTATGAGGTCGTCAAGGGCCTTTTCCTTAAGCCACACCGCGAGCTTGCGGGCTGCGATTGCGCGGTGGCTCAGCTGGTTTTTCTCGGCCCTTGGAAGCTCAACAACCGCTTTTTTGCCCTTTTCGGGTATGAAAATCTTCTCGTAGGGCATTGCGCTTGCGTTTGGCTTAACCACCTTTTTGGAAATCTTGCCCCTCCACTCCCCCTCAAAGGTTTTGAAGGAGTGGGGGTGCTCCATAAAGCAAAACACTGTTTTTGAAGTGGCAGCCCTGCTCTTTCCACCCAACAGCTTTAGCAGGCCCTCAAATCCAAGGGCCTCAAAGGCCCGCCTTGGCTCTGTGCCAGGAAAGTTGTTGTATGCCTCAAAAAAGAAGCCGGTGTCCTCCACAATAAGGGGAACACGGAATTTTGCAAAGGCCTGCCTTGCCTTGTGCACCGCAATCTCCTTAAGGCTCTGGCTGGGAAACTCAATGAAGTCCATTTCAGCCCGCTTAATATCCATATCAAACTCGCCAAGAATTGCGGCTACCTCATCAAACTTGTGCTTGTTTGATGTCACAAAAAGAAGCGGCATTTCTTACACCCTAAAGTAAATTTTTTGAACGAGGTAAGCGTGAAAGTACTCAAAGAGCAGGATTAACACTATGAGGCCGAGCACGATTGAAATTTCACCGTAGGCAAAGTAAACCGGGATAGTGACAACTGCGGAAATTAGCAGGGGCAGAACAACGGCCAGGAAGAGGTGGTGCTGCCGCAGGAAATTCTTCATCAAAGGGCTGTTTCTGTAAGCCTGCTTTTCCAGCACAAGCATGTCAATAAGGCTGTTGTTTGTTGTGGAGGCGGCAATCTCCTTAATTGCCTTGTAGGCAGACTCCTGGAAGAAAAGAGTGTCCTTTATCTTGCTCTTTGAAAGCTTCTGGCTCTTGATTACCTTGAGGAGGGTTTCCTTGTTAAGCATGTTCTTGTAGTGCCGCATCAGAACAGAGAAATGGCTGTCGTTGAGGTCATTTTTTATCACCTCTTCAATTATTTCAAGTGAGGGCGGCTGCCTGAGCACAGACTTTATGAGCTGGGGCGGAAGGCTCTCCTTTCCCAGCTGGTACGCGTGAATAATGCTAAGGGTAAGGTGCGGCGGCAGAAGGTTTTTGTTTAAGTGGTCAACAACGCTATTAATGCTAATCTGGTTGTTTGTGATTTTGTTGACAATTGAGTGGATTTTCTCATCGCTTGTGTAGTACCCAAGAAACTGCCTTATTGGGCGGATGTTGGCAACATAGAATGTAACAACTATAAGCACCAGCAGCAGGGCCTCAATTGCGTAAAACCACTGGAGCAGGATGGAGCTTGCGTAGTAAAAAATGGCAATAAAAATCAGGCCGTGGAAGAAAAAGCGGGTTTCAAGCGGAACATTCCAGCCCCTTTTCTCCAAAAAGTCAAAAACAAAATCCACCATGACAAAAAACGCATTGTTTATCTTGTCAAAAAATCCTCTGTCTCTCGGAGTAGGCATCTTAAACCAGAGTATAAGATGTTTTGAACAATTTAAAGCTTTCCAAGCCCCCGAAAGCCCAGATAAAGAATTATAAAGGAAGTAGTGTTTTTCTTATACATGGTTGAATTCTTTTTGGAGTTGTCAGCAGTCATAATCTCTGCCGTTGTGCTGGGCATGATTTTCAGGAAGTTCAGGCAGCCAACAATTCTTGCCTTTCTCGTTACAGGGATACTGCTTGGAAACGCGTTCTTCAACGTGATAAACTTTCACGACGTAATGCAAATTTTTTCCGATCTGGGAATAGCGTTCCTGCTGTTTCTTGTCGGAATAAACCTTGATCCAAAGGTATTGCGTGACATTGGGAAGACAAGCATAATAACCGGGATAGGGCAGATAACCTTCACGTTCATAATCGGGGCAGTGGTTGCAACTGTTCTGGGATTTACTTTTATTGAAGCGGCATACATTGGAATTGCGCTGACCTTCAGCAGCACAATCATAATAATCAAGCTGTTAACAGACAAAAACGACTTGAACAGCCTTTACGCAAAGATTTCAATTGGATTCCTGCTTGTGCAGGATGCCGTGGCAATAATGGCACTAATTTTTGTTTCAACACTGCAGACAGGCGGAACAATAATACAGCAGGTAACCACTTTTGCCATCAACCTTGTTGTGCTTGCGGCAATAGTTTGGCTTGTATACAAGTATCTGATAAAACGGGTGTTTGACAGCCTTGCAGAATCCCAGGATTTACTATTCCTCGGCGGAATAAGCTGGTGCTTTGCACTTGCATCGCTCTCAATGATTCTGGGATTCTCCAAGGAGATTGGGGCCTTTCTGGCGGGAGTCTCAATTGCGGCCCTGCCATACAGCAACGAGGTGTTTGCAAAGCTCCGCTACCTCAGGGACTTCTTCATTGTGCTATTCTTTGTTTACCTGGGTTCAAGCCTTGTGTTTGCCTCGCCCTCAGAGGTGTGGCTGCCGGCCATTGCCCTTTCACTGGTTGTGCTGATTGGAAACCCGCTGATAATATTTGTGCTAATGCGGTTTCTTGGCTACAAAAGCAGGACCTCTTTTATGGCGGGAACAGGCTTTGCCCAAATCAGCGAGTTCTCACTAATACTTATTTTCCTGGGGCAAAGCGTTGGGCACCTTTCAGAAACAGTAACCGCAACAATTACCATGGTTGCAGTAATAACAATTGGAATCTCAACCTACTTGATTCTGTACAACAATAGGATTTACGAGGCCCTGTTTAACAGAATTCCCTTCCTTAGAAAGATGAGCTTTATGGAAGAGGACCTTTCAAGGGTTGAAGAAAAAAATTACCCCCTGGTTTTGCTTGGATTTGGCGAAACTGGAAAAAAGATTTTTTCAAGCATTAAAATGCCGCAGGAGGACATACTGATAATTGACTACGATCCCAGAGTTGTAAAGCAGTGCATTGGGAAAAAATTCCACTGCCTTTACGGGGATGCCTCAGACCTTGAAATGGTGAACTTTATCAAGAGGAAAAAGCCAAAGATAGTTGTTTCCACAGTAATGGACGTAGAAATCAACAGCAGGCTGGCGGAACAGTTCAAGAAAAAGAAGAAGGGGCAAACACTGATAATTCTTGCCTCAAGCCTGAAGGAAGCAAAATACCTGTACGATAAGAAAGCAGACTTTGTGCTTGTGCCCAGCCAAATTGCTGCTGAGCGCATTGGCATAATAATCAAGGACCTGCAAAAGGGGAAGCATTTCGAGCTGGAGTGGATCAGCAGGATACACAAAACCGAGATTGAAAACAGGAATCCCTTGCTTTAAAAACTTAATGAAACCAATAATTTTGGTTTAGGGGGGTAATGAAAATGGTGCACTTTCATTTTGGAAAGATTCTAAAAATAATCAAAACAGACAAGGATGTTGTTTCGTCCGACTCAAGCGTACAGGCAGTTGTTGAAATGTGGGATGAGAACCAGATGGTCCTGGGAGTTGAAGCAGGAATCGCCCCCCAGTTAAAAGTTCACGATGTCGTGCTAGTTGACTACAACCCGATTCCGGGAATACCACAGCCAATTCCAAAGCAGCAGATTGTAAAGATTGTGAGGGGAAAGCAGGCCAAGGACTGCTGGGAGCTCTTCAAAAAATACCACGCTGAGAAAAAGAGCAAGAGCGAGGAAGACCCCCAAGGGCCAGGAATTTCCTACTCCAGATAGGTTTCCTAAAAGAAACCAAACTGCTTTAATAAGATTTAGTGGCATTATATTTTTTCCACAAAGGGGGGATAACATGGGTAAAACTGACGAAAATTTAAAGGCGGCCTTTGCCGGCGAGAGCCAGGCAAGAAACAAGTATGACTACTTTGCAAAGGCTGCGAGAAAAGAGGGTTTGCATTACATTGCAAAGATTTTTGAGGAAACTGCGCTCAACGAAATGCAGCACGCGAAAGACGAGTTCAAAAAGCTTAATGGAATTGGGGACACAAAAGCGAATTTGAAGGCGGCAATTGAGGGCGAGCACTACGAGAACACTGAAATGTACCCTGGGTTTGCAAAAGACGCCGAGGCAGAGGGAAGAAAGGGCGAAGCAGAACTTTTCACTGAAATCAGCGAAGTGGAGAAGCAACACGAAGCAAAATACAAAAAGCTTCTTGAGCTGCTGGAGAATGGAACTGTTTACAAGCGAAGCAAGCCGATTAGGTGGAAGTGCAGCAAATGTGGTTACATTCACGCCGGAGAGGAACCGCCAGAGGAATGCCCCTCCTGCAAGCACGCCCGCGAATACTTCGAGCCGGAATGCATGTGCTTTGAAGAGGGCTGCGGGGCCTGCGGGTTGGATTAAGGAGGAGATAAAATGGGGGCTGGAAAGGTTGGAGAGGTTTACAAGTGCAGTGTTTGCGGAAACATAGTTGAAGTTCTGTTCGTTGGCGGAGGCGAGCTGGTTTGCTGCGGCAAGCCAATGGAACTGCAGCAGGAAAAAACAGCGGATTCTGCAACGGAAAAGCACGTCCCGGTAATTGAAAAAACGGAGAAGGAGATTAAGGTAAAAGTTGGCTCAGCGCCGCATCCAATGGAGGAGGCGCACTTCATTCAGTGGATTGAAGTGATTGCAGGCGGAAAAGTTTACAGGCAGGGCCTGAAACCAGGGCAAGCGCCTGAAGCGGAATTTGAAATTCAGGCAGAGAACGTTGTTGCAAGGGAGTACTGCAATCTGCACGGCCTGTGGAAATCAGAGTGAGGTGCTGGAATGGACGAAGTGGTTGGAAAGCTTGTTGAAATTCCACAAGGGCAAGTGGAAGAGATAAGCAAGGCTGTTGCGATCGCAAAGGAAACAGAGGCCGATGCAAGGGATTTCTACAAAAAGGTTGCACAGAAGGCAGCCGACCCCGAAATGGGAAAGGCAATGGAGCTTCTTTCAGAGGAAGAGCAAGGGCATTACGATGCGCTGAGTGCAGTGGAAGAGACACTGAAGGAAAAGGGGAAGTTTGCAGTGGTAAACGAAATGCTTGTTCGCACTGAAAAGCCAAAAATTTACCCTGGTGGGGACGCTGAAGTGAAAGAGTTTCAGAACAAGAGCGATCTGGCTGCATTGCTTTGGGCAATGCGGGCCGAGAGAAAGGCGGAATTGTTCTACAGCGAACAGGCAGAAAAGGCAGGCGTTGAAGAGGTCAAAAAATTCTTTGAAGAGCTGGCGGAATTTGAGAAAGGCCACTTTGAGTACCTTGACGGAATTGTTTCAACAATGACCGACACAGGCGACTTTATCCTGGGAT
>JAFCCZ010000097.1 GCA_017609945.1 Candidatus Iainarchaeum sp. | reverse complement strand
ACACTCTTCCTTGTTATTGATTCAAATGGCTTTAGAAGAGCGGGGCTTTTTGAAGCGGCAAAGCCCACGGCATAACCGGTCATCATACTTCTTTTTGAGAGAGAATTTAGAACAATGGAGCATTCCTGCGCTCCCCTAACCTCCAAAACGCTGCTTGGGGCCTCTCCAAAGTAAAGTTCCGAATAACACTCGTCACTCACCAGAACAATGTTGTTCTCCAAACAAAAGTCAACTGCCTCCTTTAACTTTTCCCTGCCGCAAACCTTCCCGGTTGGACTGTGTGGGCTGTTCAGGAAAAGAATTTTTGCCTTTTTCACTGTCTCTCCGGGAATTGAGGAGAAATCCGGCTCAAAATTGTTTTCTGGAAGAATGTTCAAGTAGAAGGGACTGCCGCCGGCAATAAGCGTTCCGTCAGAGTAGGGTGGATAGCCTGGATTTGGAATTAGGGCGGTTTCACCTTGCTCCGGGCTAATAAAGTAAAGCGGCAGGTGAAAGGAGGCATTTTTTGCACCATAGGTTGCAACAACCTCCTCACTCTCAAGCGAAACCCCGAACCTTTGCTTCATGTAGCCACAAACTGTTTTCCTGAACTCTTCGTGGCCCACTGAAGCAGGATAACCCGCTGATTTCCTTGAGTCAACCGCGTTCTTGCAGCTTTCCCTTACAATTTCAGGGGGTGGGTCAGTTGGATCTCCTATCCCAAAATCTATCAAAAAGCCCTTTCCAAACTTTTCAACGGCCTTTGCCTTGTTTTGGTCAACCACGTCAAATGGATAGGGTTGGGAGAGTATTTCCCCAAGGTTTTTGTTCAATTTTACTTCAAACGCCATAAAATAAGAGCGCGGGAAAACAATTAAGAACAAAACGCAGCAAAGCGAAATTCGTCCAAAATAACTCTTTTTTTATAAGTTTTCGTGAGATAAGTTTTTTGGTAGATATGCGAATTTCACTTGTTGGATTTGGAAAAATGGGAAATATTCTCAAAGGCCTTGCTGAAGAGCAGGGCATTGAAATTGCTTCAATTATAGATCCCATCGCAGAACAGGCAACGCACGCTGAAATAAGCAAGGAAAGCGTTGCAAAGGCAGATGTTTGCATTGACTTTACTGCCCCTGACAAGATTTTGGGAAATATTGAAAAGTACTGCTCCCTTGGAAAGAATGCTGTTATTGGCACAACAGGGTGGTATGATTCAGTGGAGCAGGTGAAGAAGCAGGTTGAAGAGACTGGAATTGGGCTAATTTATGCAAGCAATTTCTCGGTTGGGGTAAATGCGTTCTTCAGGATTGTCGGCGAAGCCGCAAAAACAATGAACAGTTTGCCGGAGTATGACGCGCTTGCCTTTGAAATGCACCACAACAGGAAGAAGGACTCACCAAGCGGGACCGCAAAAAGCCTTGAAAAGATTCTGCTGGATGGGCTTGAAAGGAAAAGCAAGGTTGTTGAGGAAAAGCTGGATAGGAAGATTGAGGGAAACGAGCTTCATTTTGCGTCTATCCGCGGCGGGAACATTCCTGGAACTCACTGCATAATGTTTGATTCGGAAGCTGACAGCATTGAGCTAAAGCACACCGCCCGCAGCAGGAAGGGCTTTGCGCTTGGCGCGCTTAAGGCCGCAGAGTTTGTTAAGGGCCGGAAGGGATTTTTTACCATTGATGATTTGATGGATAAAATTCTTGGAGGGGGGGATATTTGATGGCTAAAAAAATTTCAGGCTGCTTCCCGGCGTTAATCACGCCAATGAAGGAAGATGGGAACAGGCTAAACCACGAAATAGATTTTGGGGGGTTTGCCCAGCTAGTGAATCACGCAATGAAGGGAGGCGTAACCGGGGTTTTGCCAGCCGGCTGTACTGGGCACGCTGCTTCCCTTACAAGAGATGAGCAGGTAAAGATTGTTGAAAAGGCGCTGGAGATTGCCGGCGAGAAAGCGGTAATTGCCGGAGACGGCAGCAATTGCACAAGGGAAGCTATTGCGCTTGCAAAGAGAATGGAGGACGTTGGGGCAAAAAGGCACCTGCAGATTTCGCCCTACCAAAACAAGCCAACGCAGGAAGGCCTCTACCAGCACTACGCGGCAATAGCGCAGGCAATTGGCAACGAAATAATTGTTTACAACGTTCCGGGGAGAACGGGCAGGAACATTGAACCTGAAACCGTTGAAAGGCTTGCAAAGGAGTTCAGCAACATAATTGCGGTGAAGGAGGCCTCAGGAAACCTTGGCCAAATCAAGAGAGTAATAGAACTAACCAAAGACTACGAGTTTGACGTTATTTCCGGCGACGACGGCCTGACACTGGACATAATTAAAGCAGGGGGCACTGGCTGCATCAGCGTTGCGGCAAACGTTGACCCGAAACGAACAAGCCAATACATAAAGCTTGCGCTTGGGGGAAATTTTGAAAAGGCTGCTGAAATAAACGTAGAACTCAAGCCCTTGTTTGAGGTACTCTTCATTGAAACAAACCCAGGGCCTTGCCATTACGCGCTGAGGAAAATCGGAATAAAGGCGGGGGTTCCACGACTGCCGCTTGTTGACGTTTCAAGCGAAAGCGCAGCAAAGATTGACTCGGTACTGGAAAAACTTGGATTGTGATTGGATCAGAAAATAGATGGGTTTTCAGGAAGCTCTTCGTTTGGGGCAAAGTCCTTTGGCGAGAAAAGAATCTTCACTATCGTGTCAGCCCATTTCTCAGCTAGGCGGTCGCGCTCTTCGTCCAACTGCTCTTCGGTTGAAATGTCCTCTATTTCGGATTGCTCAATTGCCTTAACTATTTTTTTGCCGGTCTCCAGCTCTATGTCAACAAGCTTTTCCACCAGCATCTCAACAGAGCTGTCTTTCTCAGGGTAAAGCGAGAAGACGAAAACTATTGCGTTTGATTCAGTAAGCTCTTTTGCCTTTAGGGGCAAGTCTTCCGGGCTTGGAACAAAATGCTCCTCTATTTCGGCGTCCGCGATTTTGGCGGAAAGCTTTTCCCTCAGCTTTGAAAAGATGTTTATTCCGGTTTTTGATTCCGAGAGAAGCGCAATCTTCACTTTGATTCCTCCACCTCAATCCAAAAGAAAATTGTGTAGGGCTTTTGCAGAGAATTATCAAGCTTTACCTCAACCCTTTGCTCTCCGCTCTCTGGCAAAATTAT
>JAFCCZ010000020.1 GCA_017609945.1 Candidatus Iainarchaeum sp. | reverse complement strand
AAGGATCTTTTTGTCCAGGAGCGAGCTCTGCGGATGGCGGCTTCTCAATAACGGACTTTGGAATTGGGTTGCCCAGTGCTTTGTTTATGTATTCTGCAAGTCCATAGACCTTTGTCTTGCTCAGGTCTCCAATCACTTCAATGCCGCCCGCCATGTCCCCATAAAGTGTGCAGTAGCCCAACGCAATCTCTGTCTTGTTGCCGGTGCTCAGCAGCAGCCTGTTTTGAGAGTTGGAAATTGTCATAAGAGTATTGCCACGAAGCCTTGCCTGGGGATTCTCTGCAGCAGTGCCCTTGAGTTGCTTTCCAAAAACCTTCAAGTAATTTTTACTGTTTTCCTTAACAATTGTTTCAATTGGCCACTCCTTGAATTCAATGCCCAAATTTTTTGCAAGCTCTTTACTATCCCCAATACTTCCGCTACTGCTGAAGTGAGAGGGCATTGTAATTCCAAGCACGTTTTTACTCCCAAGCGCCTCTGAGGCAATGCATGCAACAACGCTGCTGTCAATGCCTCCGCTTAACCCAAAAACTGCCCTTTGGAAACTACACTTGTTTGCGTATCCTTTCAGCGCAAAAACAAGGGCATCAAATGTTTCCTTGGCCTGGTCGGCCTTCGCATCTGGAACCTTGCCACCGTCAAGGTCAAAGATTACAAGTTGTTCCAAAAACATTGGCCCAATGGCAATGGGTTCAGACTTATTGTTCAAGGCCATACTCTGCCCGTCAAATATAAGGATGTCCAAGCCGTTGTCCTGCACACCAACTTTGTTGGCAAAAACAAAGCCAACGCCTTTTGAGGCATGCCTTTTAATCACCGCCTTCCGCTCTGAAAACTTTCCAACCTGGAACGGGGAAGCGGAAATATTAATTATTAGCTCAGCCCCGTTTCCAATCAAGTTATCCACCGGCTTTATTGAATAGTTCTCATCCCACATGTCCTCACATAACGTTATCCCAATTTTTTTGCCGCAGAGTTCAAATACCATCCATTGGCTTGCGCCAGCAAAGAACCGCTTTTCGTCAAAGACATCATAAGTGGGAAGAAGGGTTTTTGATTGCACGACAATAACCTTGCCGTCCTTTAGCAAGGCAGCGGAGTTGAATTTTTTTAGAGTTCCGTCATCACCGAGAGCGTGCTGGTCAAAGTCTATAAAGCCAACTATGGCTGCAATTCCCTTAGTGGCCTTGGCAACCCTTTCAAGCTCGCGCTTGTTGCCCTCAAGAAAGTCCATTTCATAAACTAAGTCACAGATTGGATAGCCTGTTATGGCCATCTCAGGGAAGACTACCAAGTCACAACCGCTTTCCCTTGCCTTATCTATATAATCAATTATTTTTGACCCGTTCTCCGAAAGCGCTCCCGCGGTAGTGTCAATCTGTGCTATGGCAAGTTTCATATAAAAGACTATAAAAGAAACAAATTTAATCCCGGTAGGTATCCTGCTTGGGGGCAAAGGTATATTTAGTGCTTTGAAGTAATTTATGCTGATGCAGTGCAGTCTTAATTTCTCAAAAGAGGAAAAGGGAAAGGTAAGGAAATGGCTATCCGGGTTTCCGGCCAGGAAAACAAACACTGCTTTTGAAGAGGCCCGCGTTGAGATTGGGAATTGCACTGTAACGCTTTACACGAGTGGAAAGGTTCTGGTACAGGGAGAGGACGCTGAGAAAATAAAGCAAAGACTTATACATAACGTTGGTGTGTCTGGAGAGCGCTTGCTGGGAATTGACGAGACAGGAAGGGGCGAGAATTTTGGAAGCTTTGCCGTTGCAGGGGTTTTGGGCGATACAAACAAGCTGCGGAGCCTGCGGGACAGCAAGAAAATAAGGGGCCTGGAAGCGGCCAGAAAAGAGGTTTTGAAGCAGTCTGAGGGGCATTTGGTGCTTTTGAAGTCTGCCTCTGAAATAGACGCCCTTAGGGAAAAAGGGAGCAATATGAACGAAATAGAGGCCAAAATGATTGCCGAAATAGTGCAAAATTTTAGGAAAAAGGGGTTTGGGGGCAGGATTTTGGTGGACGGAAGCCGCTTAAAGGGGGTTCCAAAAGAGGTTGAATTTATGGTTAAAGGGGATGATTTAAACCCTGTTATTGGGGCTGCAAGCGTTTTAGCAAAAACCGCCAGGGATGGGTCGGAAGACAAAGCCGTTAGAAAGAGCTGGAAAAACAGCTAGCCCTTGTTTGTGTCAGAGCGAAAAACCAGATTGTGGAGTTTGTCGTCGCTTATCTCAAAGTTCTCACCAGGGCGTTTCTTTTCCTTTACCCCCAGCTCGATCTTCAGCTTTGCAACGTCCTCTTTCAGGGCCTCAATTTCAACCTCTGTACTGGTCTTGAATTCGGTGAAATCACTCAGCTTTCTTCCGAGGACAGTTGAATCAAGCTTCTTGCCAATAAACTTGGGGGCGTTTGCCCTCAAAAGAAGCTTTTCAACCCTGTCAATTCTATCACTGATTGAAATAATGTTTTGCTTGCTGGAAGGGTTGCTCAGGCCAGAGTTCGGCTTAAATAAACCACTTGGGGGGGTTAGTTTGGTCGGGTCGGTTGAGTGGCTGGCCGGCGCTGGCCTTGGCTTGAGCAGACTAAGCAAAAGGTTTCCCAGCAAAAGGGAAACTATCAGCACCACAAGAAAGACCGTTATAATCATTCCCACCAAATAATGTCTTGCTCGTATAATTTTTATTCCTTTGCCCTAACGCTAACAAAAGCAATAGGTTATTAAAACATGTTAATCCCAATAAAATAAGCAAAATAATCCTTGCAAGCGGTTTTTGGTGATTTGGTTGGAGAAAAATACTGCGAAAAAAGAGGCGGTGGAAAAAACGCAGGACTCGGAAAAAATAGATGCAAAGCCGGCGGAAAAGCCAAACGTTGAAGAGCTGAAGAACAAGGTTGTGAAGAAAGCGCCAAAGCACAAAAGAGCCAAGAGGAACTCGGTGAAATGGCTTAAGGAAAACAAGACTGCGCTGCTGCTTGCGCTCGCTCTCGTTATTGTTGCGGGTTACGCCACAATCGTACTCTCACCCAACCCGGACAATGTTAACATTGGAAACTTCCACGGAAACGGGGCCGGGAACGGAGCAGGAATTGTAAAGCAGGGCGCAACCCCAAAAATGTTCCTCATTTACAGCGGACAGTGCGTTGGCTGTCACGCAGGAAACTCTTTTGAGCTGCTTTTGCGAAAAAACGACATTGATTTTGTTGTGGAAGAGGTTAAGGCGTCCACTTCGGACGGCCAGCAGTTTGTAAAAGAGCTTAATCTGAAAAAGTTGCCTGTTCTAATAATTGACGCAACAAGCCTGTCCGATTCGGTGATTGTTCAGGCTGACGAAAACCTGAAGATTAGCTCTGGCTCCATTGGCCTCAAGTCACTGATGAACGTGCTTTCAATAAATTTTTCAGAGAACATTTCATACCACCAAGAGGGAGGCATTTACATAATGCAGGAAGTCGGCCTTGACGGGAAAGTTCACGTGGACATCCTGAACGACTCAAACGCCTGCTTGCCGGAAGAGGGAAAACTGGCGAGAGTGGACGTTTTCACAGACCCCTACAGTGAGAACTACTTAAAGGCAAGGGAAACGCTTCAGATTCTGCAAGAGCAGTACAAGGGAAGGATTGATTTCCACTACCACTTCCTGCCGCTTTTCTTTGAGTTTCCGGCAGAAATACCCGCGGGAAATATCAAAGAGCTCTCAAAGTTCCTTGTGTGCGCCGACGAGCAGGGTTTCCTTTCAGAGGCAGAGGACGCATTCTACGCAAGGTACTGTGGGATAAACGACAACAACCTGTTTGAACCGTTTGAAGCGCAGAACTGCAAGGACAGCAGTCACTACGGGCTTCCGCTGGTGGCAGATGAAACCCACATGATCTCAGGAATGGACCTTAATTATAATAAGCAGCAGTTAAACGATTGCCTGTACGAAATAGAAGACCATTTCGCAGAGGAAAGAGAGTTTGCTGAAGAGCTGCAGGTTTTCCTCGTTCCAACGGTAACCGTAAACTGCAAGTACTCAGCACACGCTCTGGGGCTGGCTAAGGCTTTGTGCGAACTCAACCCACAAATAGACCACTGTGAGGATGCCGTTTACCCGGAGCTCAGTCAAGATATTTTGTGCAGGATAAACCCTGAACTTGAACAATGCAAGTGACGGCTTGAAAGATTTCTTTGAGAAACTAATTGTTTTAAAGTGTTCCAGGGAATAATTTCACTATGCCCTCAAACGTTACATACGAATTTGAGAAAGCCAGGGTTGGCTACGAACAGGCTAACTCCCCGGAGGCAAAACTGGCCGCGCTCCTTGAAATGCGGAGGGCTGCACCGGGCCACAAGGGGGCAGAAAACCTTAGAAGGGACATTAGCAGAAAAATTGCGGCAGTAAGGCGGGAGATGGACAAAAAAAAGCGGCAGGAAAAAAAGGGCAGGAGAAAAAGCGTTTCAGTTCCCAAGGTGGGAATTGGACAGGTTGCGTTGGTGGGCAAACCGAACAGCGGGAAATCAACGCTGCTGAAAAGGCTTACAGGGGTTGAGGTTGAAATCGCACCCTATGAATTTACCACCACAAAACCGGAGGTTGGAATGTTGGACTTTCACGGGGCAAAGATTCAGATTGTTGAGATTCCGGCAATAGTTGAGGGCAGCAGTTCAGGCAAATTCAACGGCCCAAGGCTTCTTGCGGTTGTGAGAAATGCGGATGTGGTTGTGCTTGTTTCAAAGAATAAAGAGGATGAAAGAGTTCTCAAGAGTGAGTTGGAGAAGGCAGGCATAATGCTGAACCGGGAAAAGCCAAGGATAAGGATTTCAACCGTTAATCAAAGGGGCATCTCAATTTCCGGGAAGCGGTTCCTCAAATGCAAGGAAACAGAACTGCAGCAATACCTAAAAGATGTTGGGTTGATGCACGCAAGCGTTGTTTTGTCAGAGCCAACTGACCTGAAGCTTGTTTCAATGGCCTTGAACGAATCACTTACCTTTAAGAAGGGAATTACCGTTGACGCGTTCTCAGAACAAGCTATGGGAAAAAATCTTGATGAAGTAAAGGAGGATATTTTTAAGTTGCTTGAAAAGGTACTTGTTTACACGAAGAAACCAGGGCAGGAAATTGATTATACCGCACCGCTTGCCCTGCCATTTGGAACAACTGTTGAGGAGGCCGCAAAGCACCTTCACAAGGATTTCTCAAAAATGAAGTATGCAAAGCTCTGGGGAAGTAGCAAATACAGCGGACAGCGCGTTCCAAAAAACTACAAGCTGAAGAACTTTGACGTTATTGAGGTTTACAGTTAGCTATTTTCTTACGTCCTTACCGTGAAGGTCCATTGTTTTTATTTCGCCTTCTCCGCTGAGTTCTTTGAGCTCTGGCTCCGCCAACTGCTTTTCATCACGGCTCGGCTTTCGCTTTATGTACAGCGCGGCAACAATCAGCACAATTATAGCTGCAACCAAAAAGTAGATTACAGCGCTTCTGTCTTGCACATCAACAAAGTAGTCCCTTTCAAGCACGTGCTTTCCTGCAGAATCCTCAAAAGAGGTCAGAAGAACTATTCTCTTTTTTCCCGAAACAATGGGGTCAACGTCAAAGAGAAAGTCCTTGTCCACAATGCTTTCACCGGGGGAAAGAATGCCTATTGCAAGAGGCGGGCTCTTTGCGATTAGGCCGTTTGGAACAATAATTTCTGCAGAAATGTTGTTTATTGGGAAGTCGCCTTTGTTTTTCAGCTGGAGAACGAGCTTGCTTCCCTCCCCTATGTCAAGGGCGCTCTTTGCAAGCCTTCCCTGGACCTCAAGCGGGCTTTCTGTAATCTCAACAAGAGTAAATGCGCCATGGGTAAATGTTTCAATCCCATAATTTACAGAGAACGGCTGCTGTTCCTGTGAAAACTCTTTTGGCTTAACCATTACAAATATTAGCTTTGTTTCGCCAGGACTTAAGAGGGGAATTGATTCGGCAAGGGTGTCAACGGCCAGAGAGTCCCTAAACAATGAGAGAGACGTTTCCCTAACTGAAAAACGCAGGTTAAGGTTTTCAACCGTCTCCGCAGAATTGTTCGTAACAACAACTTCAAGCTCACCGGTTTCGTCCGGGTAAAGCCTGAGCACCTCAAGGACCCTGTTCTTTGGAAAAACTGAAACGCTTATTTGGGAAGCGAAAGCGCTTGAAACAAAAAGTGCAAGAAGCAGCGCAAGCAATGCAACCCTATTTTTCCCACTCATACAAAGACACTTCCTCTTCTTCTTGCTCGGGAGCAGAAACAAGCGATGAAAGCTTGTCCCTGTTCTTTAAGGCATAAATAATTATGATTGCAATAATTAATAAAACAGCCCCTGTAACAAGCAGGTCTGTGTTTACCATCGGTTCCTGCTCGGCAAGGTCTGCCTTAAGGATTTTAACAGCATGCTTTTTGGACGCCTTTGCAAAGCTTTCAGCAGAATCAAAGGAGCCGTTTTCGTAGTATGCAATGGCCTTGCTCCAGCTCTCCTGCAGCAAGAGAACCTCCTTTTGCTCCTTCCACTGGTAAAGGTACTGTTCGCTCAGCACTATTTCAACGAGTTCACTGAGGGAATCAACATTGTTCAGGTTTTTCTTGCTTGTTTCCTCAAGGATTTCCTCGTCAAAGCCGTATATTTCAAGCCAGGCAATGCTTCGCTTTTCCCTAACCTCAAGGCCCTGGAGCAACTCACTGTTTTGGTTCAGCACGTTGGTAAAGGCCTCATCGGTTTTCTCCTGCAGGTTTACCGCATTGTTTAATCTGCTGCTCACCTCCATCATTTTTTGCTGGACGTTGGCCAGGGCATTTAAACTTCTCTTGCTTTCAATCGAAAGATCGGTTTGGGCAATTCCCTGCTTCAGCTCGTCCAAATCGCCCAAATAATCAGAGCGCTTTGCCTCAAACGATTTCATGGAGGCAAAAACCGTGTCAAGGGAGTCAACAAAATCGTTCAGTGAGTTTGTGTCAGGGTCGGAAAAAAACTTGGCCTCTGCCGCCTTGAACTCGTTCATCTCATCCGCAATCCCTGCAACAAAGGGATACATAACACTCAGCTGGCCTTTCAGGTCCTCGGACATTGCCTGCAAACTTGAGTATCCCCCAAGCTCTGATTTAATGGTTGTGAGGTCAAACCTTTCGTTTTTGAGCTCGTTGGAAAGGGAGTTGAAAAATTCAACGTCAAGGTTGTTGAAAACCCATGTTCCCTGCTTTGAGAAATCGTCCCTTAAGCTGCTGTAAAGCCTCATGTAGTGCGCGGTCTTGATAAGCCTTGACCTGGCCAGCTTTCCCTCCGCAAGCTTTATTTTGCTTGCATCCAGCACAGGGGCAAACCCTGCAATGCTCTCATTGCTGACAATTGAAACAACCCAGTAATCCTGCCTGTTGTGCGAAATCCTTACAACCGGAAAAATTTCGGCCAACTCGTCCCCTGAAATGAGGTGGGTGGTCTTTTCCACAAAATTAATGGCCTCTGCACTGCCCACGGCAAGGCACTGGCTGCCGAGCAAAAGCAGAACTAGGCAAATAAGTAACTTTCTGGCCATTTCAATTAATTAACCACTTTCTATATTAAAACGTTTGCTGTGGCGGTTTTGGGCCTTGGAAATAATTAAATACACTAAAACACTGAATTGTTACGATAGAGATGCCGCCAAGGATTTACCGGAAGAACCGTTTGGCCGATGCCTACAGGAAAATGAGGGGCAGCGTAAAGCTGAAGTTCCTGCGCGCGATGCTGAAAAAGAGCCTGGTGTGGCTTAACGCAAGAAGGGAAAAAAAACAGGTTAGCCTGCTGTGCTCAAGACTTCAGCTTCCCCCTGAGAAACTGCCACAGCTTTTTAAGGGAAAAAAGTACGGCCACGAAGTGGTGCAGGAACTTGAGGCAATGGTCGAGATGGCAAACCGGTCCAATTTGACTCCAATGCAGACAAAGCAAATTTTTAAACAGGCCAGGACTATTGAGCAGGCAAGGGCCTATTTAGAGCAGCTGGCGCAGGCGGCGTAAGGTTTTTGGAATGAGAAGATTTTACAGGGGAGACGGAGTTACCGCAAAGCTTTTGAAGGAGAACGGCGTAAAGGTAATTTCAGAGGAGGAACTTTGATGCCGGAACTTCTTACCTTTTTTGTAATCCTGATGGCAGGGGTTGTGTTCTCGGAAATATTCAAGAGGCTTCATTTGCCCTACGTCACGGCGCTAATTATTGGCGGCATAATAATCGGGCCCTCGCTCTTGAACATTGCATCAGTCAATGAACCAATTCTGTTCCTTGGTTCAATTGGGCTAATTTTCCTGATGTTCATGGCCGGAAGCGAGATAAAGCTGAAGTCGTTTAAGCGGGCTGGGAAGGGGGTTGCCCTGCTCGCAGCCCTGAACGGAGTGATTCCGTTTGTTGTGGGATACTGGATTGGCTCTGTGTTTGGCCTTGGTTCTATCAGCTCAATAGTGCTTGGAATAGTGTTTATTTCCTCCTCAGTTGCAGTGATAATTCCGTCGCTTGAGGCAAGGGGCATTATTCACACAAGGCTTGGTGAAACCATTGTTTCGGCAACCGTTTTTGAGGACATTGGAAGCCTGCTCCTTCTTGCCTTCCTGATGCAGAGCGTTGCCCCGCAAACCCCCATCCCATTGATAATCTACATTCCGCTGATAATTTTGCTTGTCTTTGGGTTAAAGAAGGGCATTCCCCAGCTTGAAAGGATTTACCACTACAACAAGCGCGGGCAGGACCTCTGGGAGAGCAAACTCAGGTTCATTTTTGTGATTCTGATTGCAACGGTTGTGCTGTTTGAGTTCATGGGAATGCAGGCAATTGTGGCGGGGTTCATAATTGGGATTTTGCTCAGTGACTCAATTCAGGGAAAGGTTGAGGAAAAAATAAGGACAATAAGCTACGGAATATTTATTCCAACCTTCTTCATTGTGATAGGAATTCAGACAGACCTTTCCGCGTTTGTTGGAACGGCTTCAATTATGGTGACCCTTGCGATTGTTGTTGGGCTGATTGCCTCAAAAACTGTGAGCGGGTTTGTTGGTGGGAAGCTGCTTGGGTTCTCAAAAAGGGAGAGCCTGCTGATTGGCTTTTCAACAATTCCGCAGCTTTCAACAACTTTGGCCGTTGCGTTTGTTGCGGTTGAATTTGGAATGATTAACCAGGGGCTTGCTGCTTCACTTGTTGTACTTTCAACTGTAACCACATTTATTGCCCCTGTTGCGATAAGGTTTTTGGTTGCAATGGGGCCACAGGGTTCGGGAAAGCAAGTTGGGACAGCACGGACTTGAGAATCTTTTTGCGCAAAGAATTAAATACATCAAGGCCCTTTTTTTACATGGTGGAATATGGACAAAAAGATTGTTGACGCGGTTAGGCAGCTTAGGGAGAAATTTTCCGATTCCGATATACTGGGAATGCGAAAGTTTGGGACTTCCTTAATTGAGGTGGCCTCTGCTGAGAACAACAAGATGCTTGCTGACGTTGCCCTGATTGCTTACTCGCTTCACAAGCTGAGCTCAAAGGGCCATATTTCTGGGCACGAGACCTGGCTTAGGGTAAAGGGCAGAGTGATTTCTTCTTTGACGCGGGCGGAGAGTGCGCTGGAGAAGGGCGACGAAAAAGGGTTTGATGACATAATCAACGGGATTGAAAAGGACATTAACGGGGTTGACTCAAAGCTTGGGTACTTCATTCAGGGAATTCACGAAAAGGCAAGGGTAAAGTATGCAAGCACTGCTTACTCGCTTGGGTTGAGCTTGAGCCAGGCCAGTGAGCTGACCGGGGCAAGCAAGAAGAACGTGCTGGAGTACATTGGCGCGACAAAAATCTCTGACAAGGAAAAAAGCGAGTTCGGGATTGGCGAAAGGCTTAAGAGGCTTAGGAAGGTTTTGTAGGTGGTTCTGTGATTGCGGTTTTTGACACAAGCAGCCTTATTTCAATGAGCCAGAGCTGCCTGATAAATTCACTGAAGGGCCTTAGGGGCGGGGATGAAAACACGTTTGTTATTCCTGACTCGGTTTACGGGGAGGTTGTTGAGAGGCCGCTTAAAATCAAGAGATTTGAGCTGAATGCTGTGAGGGTGCAGAAGGCGGTTGACGAGGGCTGGCTTGAGGTAAAACAGCTTAATGCGCCCTATCGTGATTTGGCAAACCAGATTGCGGATCTTGCGAACAACATGTTTTTTATCAAAGGAAAGCGCATAAAGCTGATTCAGGCAGGCGAGATTGAGGCACTTGCTCTCCTGAAACAGCTTAACTCCAATTTGCTGATTATTGACGAGCGCACTACAAGGGCGATTATTGAAAGCCCTAAGCAGTTGAAGAGACTGATTGAGAGAAGGCGGAACAAAAAAGTGAGCTTTAAGGAAGAGAACGCTGCCAGGCTGAAGGAAATGTTCCCAGAGCTTGAGATTGCAAGAAGTGTTGACCTTGTTGCGCTTGCTTTTGAGAGAAAGCTGTTGGGTGAGGAGCTGCCACAGTCCAAGCAGGCGCTTGAGGCCGCATTGTATGCGGTAAAGTATGCTGGTTGTGCGGTAAGCGGCAACGAGATAGAGCATTTTTTGGGTACTAAAAGATGAGGATTGAAAGGGCCTCTGAGGAAGACTTGCGTGAAATAAGCCAGCTTATCTCCAGGGAGTTCCCATATGTTGAGAGAAGCCCTGAAAAGTTCGGGAAAATGGTTGGACAGGGCAGGGTTGTAATATTCAAGGCGGTTGAAAAGCGGGAAATTCTGGGCTTTTCTGAAGTGCAGTTTGTGGAAGAGGGAATTGCAAGAATTAATGGGCTAAGCGTTAAGGAAAGTTGGCAGGGGAAGGGCATTGGGGCAAAACTTCTTGACCACACCCTTAAATTCCTGGAAGAGAAAAGCGTTGAAAGGGTTGTGCTTCTTGTAAAGCAGTCCAATGAAAGGGCAAAGGCAATTTATGAGAGTAGGGGATTTAAGTTTATTGGGCTTTACCACAGAAAGCTTGACAATGCGGTTGTTGAGGAAATGGAGCTTGGACTTGGCACTGAAACACCTGCCTATGTTTCATAACTTCTTGCCGTAGATTTTGTTTATTATGCTTGCCGCAACCCTTGCAGGGGTCTTTTCCTGGATTAGGGCAACATACATTTCTTCCCTTGAGTACTTTGCCTTTTGGGGGGAAAGGGTCTTGACGAGTTTTTTGGCTGCTGCCCTTTCCTTCGCCGAAAGGCCGGCTGGTTTTGCTCCCTTTTTTGGAAGCGGGTTGCTTGTCTGAAGCTTTTTCTCAACCGTCGCCAGCTTTTGCTGGGTTTCAAGAAGCCTTTTCTTGTACTCGGCCTCGGTTATGTGCCTCTTGAAGTACTCAAAGCGAAGCCTTTTGACAAGGCCCTTGAAGTTGGCTCTTGCAGTTTGCAGTTCCTCAATCTTTTCAGCCCTCTCCATTAGCGTTTTTCTGCCAAAGAAGGCCACGGTAAAGGCAAAGAACAGGCCAACAAGAAGGTATGCGAGAAGCTGCCATTCAAACGGCTTAAAAATGTTGACTGTGATTGATTTCTCGCCATCGCCTATCTGGTCTGAGAGCTTGAGGGTCAAAACAGTCTTTCCGACCACCCAACTTTTCTCAACAGGTGCTTCGAAAAGCCCTGTTTCAATGTTTTTTGAGAGCATTATTATTTCCTCTTCTCCGTTGCGCACCAGAGATGCCTCAACAGTTTCCTCTTCAAGGGGCGCACCGTTTGGATAAGTCAAAGCAGTGGTCAGCAGGTTCTCATTTTCAGGATCAAACAGGGTTTCGCCCTCCCTTGGATACTTGAATTCAATGTTTACAGAGTCCGTTAAAAGCAGGGAAATGGTTTCCAGGTCAAGAGCCGGAACACCATTAACCTCTGCAGAGGCCTCAATATCAAACTTGATTTCCTGCTCATTGCTTTCCCTTAACGGCATTTTGAATAAGGCAATGTAAAAATGGCTGTTTTCATCCAAAGAAAGGGCAACCAGTTTGTTTTTGCCAACAGGCAAAAGCGAAATCTTAACGTTTTGCAAGCTGTCAAGATTTGGATTGTTCAGACCAACTTTGAATTCAACGGTTTGCCCAAATCCAAAGACATTGCCCAAAGCCAAGTCCGGCCTGATTAAAACCATGTTAAATTCAGGGTTGCTTAGGTTAACTGGCAAGACAAAGATTTCAGAGCCCTCATTCCCAAATAGGTCTACGACAGCAATAGTAAGCTCACACCCGATGAAATTGTAGCTTACGTCAGCATCAACAAAGGCGGACAGGGCATTATCGGTTTCCTCAAACTCAAGGATCTCCCTTAAACAGGGCATTGTGGCGCTTGCAGAGCCCTGATTCACGTCACCGCCGTCTGGGTAGGCCAAATTTATTCTCAAATTTCCAATCTGCCCCATAAGAAAGTACGTTTTTCCCTCAAAGGGATTTGAAATGGATATCTTAGCTGGATTGAAATAAACCGTGGAAGCGGTGCTTGTTCTCCTGTTTCTTCCCAAGATAACCGCACTGGCCTCGGCAAAAAGCACCGCGTT
>JAFCCZ010000096.1 GCA_017609945.1 Candidatus Iainarchaeum sp. | reverse complement strand
CTCAGACAACTATCTTTTGAACGAGGAGGACAGGGGGCTCCTGAAAATTTCGTTTACTGCGGTGGACGATTTTGGAAACTATGGTTATGAGGAAACAGTTGTGGAAGTAAGCGGGTTTTCACTTGGCTACCTAGTCAAGGAAAACAGCGTGCTTATTGCCGCAGTCCTCATCGCAATAGTTGCCGGAATTTTGATTGGAAGAAAAGTGCTGCTCTTGCGCAAGACAAAGTCATCGCTGACCAAAAGGCGCAGCCAGCTGATTGCAGTGGAGAAAGAGCTCCAGACAAGCTACTTTGAGAGGGGCGCAATCCCGAAAGAGGAGTATGAAAATCAGGTTAAGAAGGTCCGGGAAGAGCTTGATAGCGTAGAGGCCAAACTAAGGGAGATGAATGCGCGTGGTAAAAATAAAAAATAGGCTTGCTTTTCCGGTCTTGTTCCTTTTGTGCATTTTGATCAGCGCAAGCGCCCTAAGCATCAAGGCTGAAAGAGACGAATTTTCCAAGGATGAGGAGATTGTGGTAAGCGGAAACTGTGACAATGGCGTGGAAGTTTCTTTCCTCAACTCAGAGAGGGAAATTGCCAGCGGGCGGGCCGAGTGTTTGGATGGACAGTATTCCTTCAGCTACCAAACCAGCTTTTTGGATCCCGCAGGGATATGGTGGGTCTGGGTCAAAGAGGGCACTGCTAAAAGAAAGTTCCAAATAAAGCTAAATGCCACAAGGGAGAGCCAGTTCTATCTTATTACTTTCCTCAGCCCAAGCGAGGAAAGCTATTTTCGCGGCCAGGACCTTAACATAAGCGTTAGGATAGCGGATGCAGGCCAAAACGTTGAGCGTGCCAAGGTGTATACTTGGGATTCTGAGGGCAGAAAGCTGGAAATGCGGTATTTCAGCAAAGGTGTCTACCTTGTAAACTACCGTATCCCAAATAACGCAAAAATTGAGGACTGGGCAATTGTGGTAACTGCTGAGAAAGAGAAATTTGACGAGAAGTTTGGCGGCGAAAGGCGCATAAACGTTTCCGTTGAAAAGGCACCAATTGCCATTAACATCATAAAGCCTGAGTTCAAAAACTTTGAGGTTGATTCAACCCTTGAAGTGGAAATTGTTTTAACCTATCTGAACGGGATGCCAGTTGAGGACGCAAACGTTGAGATGTTTTTTGGAGAGGAAATAATGGAGATGGAATCTCAGGGAAAAGGGGTATTTTCACAGTCCGTTGTGCTTGAAAGGGAAGACCTTGGGGCAAAAAAGATTGCAATCCTGGTTGTTGACAGCCAGGACAACGATGCAAACACGCAGCTTGACATTATTATAAGCGACAGCATTATCTCAAAAGCCATAACCCTTATTCCGATTGCTGTAGTGCTCCTAGGGATTGGCCTAATTGGAATATTTGTTGTTAAGCCGATGATAAGGGAAAAAGAGGATGTTGCAAGCCTTAAGAAACAACAGAAGAGATTAGAGGCACAGATTAACAAGCTGCAGAAGGATTATTTTGCGCGGGGCAAGGTAAGCAAGGAATATTACAAGGGAAAGAGCGTTGAGCTGCAGGCAAAGCTCAGTGACTTAAAGAAAAAGTTAAAAATAAGATAGGAGATAATAGATAGAGTGGTTTCATGATGGGTCTTTTCAAAAGGGGTTCTGAAAAAAAGGCTGCAAAAAATAAAGGCGCTGAAAGCAGCCCCTGTGCAAAGCACCCGGAGGTTATTGAGATCCTTCCTGTACTAGTTGACAGGTTTGACGAGCTTCTTCAGGACCAGGGGCTGGAAAGGGGCAGCACCACAATAATCACCGGCGGAGCTGGAACCGGAAAAACAACCTTCTGCCTGCAAAGCCTTTACCATGGTGCGCTAGCCGGAGACAAGGGTGTCTACATTTCCTTTGAGGAGGACACGGTCAAAATTAAGCACCATATGCTAAAAAATTTCGGTTGGGACATTGAAAAGCTTGAAAAGCAGGGAATGATGGCGGTAATAAAAGTTGATTCGTCCAAAACGGCAAGAATGGTTGAGGGAACCCTTGCCAAAGAGGTCGGAGCACTTAGAATTGAGCTAAGCAAGATGAAGCTTCCCCTGAAGCCGGATAGGATTGCCGTTGACTCCCTGAGCGCGCTCTCAATAGCGTTTGAAAACGAGAGGAGTTACAGGAAGTATGTAAGGGAATTGTTTGAAATGCTTGAATCCTACAATTCAGTAAACCTTGTGGTTGGCGAAACCGAGCAAAACCCCGATGTTTACAGCAGAACCGGCGTTGAAGAGTTTTTGGCAGACGGGGTAGTGGTGTTATACAACATAAAGCACAAGGGCAGGAGAAAAAACGCGCTTGAAATACTCAAAATGCGAAGCGGGGGCCATGTTAAGCAGATGGTTGGCTACAAGATTACCAGCAAAGGCTGGCAGGTGCAAGTTGAGGAAGAGTGGGAAGAGGTTCTGAGAGGCGAACTCCCGAAGCAGGCTAAGGCAAAGAAAATCCACCTGCGCAAAATGAAGGACAAGTGAGTTTAATCTGTTTTTCGGGGGCAAACAGTAAGCCTTATTAAATAGTTAAATCCTTTATTAGACGGTGATAGCCGTTGAAAGAGGAGAAAGAAGGTGCACTTGTAAGATTTGTTGAGAAAAAGCCACTTAACCTCAACGGATTTACCCTGATTGAGGGGTTTCCGGGAATGGGCCTTGTTGGAACCATCAGCGCAAAATACCTTGCCGAAAAGCTTGGTTTCTCAGAGGCCGGTTTTGTTGATTCAGCCGTTTTTGTGCCAATAATAAGGGTTCACAACGGCCTGCCGGTTCACCCAAGTAGAATTTACGTAAACCGGAAAAGAAAGCTTGTGCTGCTTATCTCAGAGCAAATAATCCCGCAGCTTTTTACGGAAAAGCTCGCAAAAACCGTTGTTGAGTGGGTAAAGCAGAAGAAGATTGTCAGGGTGATTTCACTCAGCGGAATCAGGGCTTTGCCAAGCAAGGAGGGAAAGGAAATCGTTTACGGGATTGCAAGCGATGAGGCAAGCAAGAAAATGCTCAAAAAGTACAAGGTGCAGGTGATCAAAGAGGGAATAACATCCGGGGTAACAGCGCTAATTCTCCTGGGCCTCAAGGACAACAAAATAGAATCCTTTTCCCTAATGGGAAACGTGCAGATTGCCGCAGACTACAAGGCAGCCTCCTCAATCCTTGAGAAACTCAGCGAAATGCTCT
>JAFCCZ010000095.1 GCA_017609945.1 Candidatus Iainarchaeum sp. | reverse complement strand
GAAGGCAATCCTTGCCGCAAAGAGCAATGGTGACAGCATTGGCGGGGTAGTTGAAATTGTTGCTCGCAATGTTCCAATTGGTCTGGGCGAACCCGTTTTCGGAAAGCTTGATGCCGAACTCTCCAAAGCGCTTATGAGCATTGGCGCTGTTAAGGGCGTTGAATTTGGGGCCGGGTTTGCCGTTGCTGAGCTGAAGGGCAGTGAGTGCAACGACGAGATGTACTCCAGTGCCGGAAAGGTTAAGTTCAAGAGCAATAACTCTGGCGGAATTCTTGGAGGAATCTCCACAGGCCAGGACATTGTTATTAGGATCGCGGTCAAGCCAACTGCTTCAATTTCAGTTGAGCAGAATACGGTTGACCTAAAGGGAAAGAGCCGCAAGATAAAAACCAAGGGGCGGCACGATCCCTGCATCTGCCCACGCATTGTACCTGTTGCAGAGGCAATGGTTGCACTTGTTCTAGTTGACGCCCTGATGGTTCAGGAAGCCAGAAAAAAATAGTTAGATAATTACCTCAAAGCTCCAGCCAAACGTTTTCTTCAGAACAGCTCTGAAAGTTTTCAATTCTTTAACCTCTTTCCGGGTGGGTATTCTTGTTGACCTTGGCCCATTCACAATTCTAAGCACTGACTTATCACCGCCAGATTTCCATCTGCACATAAACACAAGCTTTTTCCCGTTGGCAAGAGTTAACACCGCTCTTTTCCCAGAGGGGCCTGTAATCTCAAGGGCTTTCCCGCTTCGCTTATAATTCCTTTTGCCCGCCATTACTTTTAATTTTTCTACCTTTGTGTGCACGGCAGTCATGCCCTGACTTGCCTTTCTCCTTCTATTGTTCCCTCTAATAACTCTAACCATACAATAAGCACCCCTCTCCTAAATTTAATTCTTTGCTTCCAGGCCCTTGCAATGCTTCAGCCCAAACATTAAATTCATGTTCTCAACCGCCTGCGAAGCCGCTCCCTTCAACAAATTGTCAATTACTGAAACAATTACAATTCCCTTTCCTGATTTCTCCACTTCAAACCCGCCAATGTGGCAGTAAGGGGTTTCCAAAACATCTTTGGTGCAGGGGATTCCTTCAACAACCTTTGTAAAGCTCCCCTCATAAAATTTCCCAAACTTTTCCTTTACGGATTCCGCTCCAACCTCTTCCTTCAACTTCAAGTGTGCCGTGCACATTAGCCCGCGGAACGCACTCGCCACGTGCGGGCTAAACGAGAAATCAAATCCAAACTGTTGCTCCATTTCCCTTGTGTGGAAGTGTCCTGTTAGCCTGTAAGCAATAATGTTTTCCTCAAAATCGTACTTTGGGGTTTTGCCCCCTCCGGAATAGCCGCTTATTCCGTCAAAGACCGCGTCCTCAACCAATCCCTTTAATGGAAAAGCTGCGAGAATGCAAGCTGTTGCATAACACCCTGGGTTTGCAACAAGCTTTGCCCCCTTAATCTGTTCCCTGTAAATTTCAGGAATCCCGTAAGTGTTGCTTAGTCGGTGGTCTGCACTCAAGTCCACTACCTTGCACTCAAGTTTTTCAGCAATTGGCTTTGCCTTGCCGTGCGGAACTGCCAGAAAAACAACGTCCAGCTCATTCAGCTTTTCAAAATCCGGCTTTTCAAACTCAAGGCCGCAGTCAATTCCGGAAATCTCTTCCGCAACCTTTTTTCCGGCAAGCGAGGTGCTTGTGGCCGCCTCCACCTCAACCTTTTGGTGCTTTAGCAGGAGCTTCAAAAGTGTTGAGCCCGCAAAACCCGAGGCTCCAACAACGCCTGCCTTAATCATTTTCTCCCCCCAAAACATCTTTGATAATTTCTGCAGCCAAATCAAGCTCTTCCATCCCAATTGTAAGGGCTGGAAGGAACCTCAGCACATTCCCGTGCATCGCATTCACAAGCAATCCCTTTTCAGCGCACTTCTCTGCAACCTCTTCTGCGTTCCCCTCAATTTCTGCCGCAAGCATTAATCCCCTGCCGCGCACTTCCTTCACCGCTGAAATTTCCTCCAACTTTTTCTTGAAGTAATCCCCTTTCTCTTCAGCCAACAGCATTTCCTTTTCAATTATTTCAATTGTTTTGAGTGCACCGGCACAGCACAAACTGTTTCCGCCAAACGTTGAGCCGTGCTCTCCCCGTCCAAACTCAATTCCTTTCTTTGAGATTATTGCCCCGATTGGCAAACCGTTTCCAATTCCCTTTGCAATCGCAACAATGTCAGGCTTGATTCCCTCATGCTGAAAGCAGAAAAACTTACCGGTTCTGCCGCTTCCTGACTGCACTTCGTCAACAATCAGCAAGACGCCCTTTCCACCGCACAATTTCTCAACTTCCCTCAAATACCCTTCCTTTGGAACAATTATTCCTGCCTCCCCCTGAATTGGCTCAAGAATTACTGCTGCAGTTTCATCATCAATCTTCTCTTCAAGTGCCTTAATGTTTCCAAACTCAACGTGCTCAAATCCCTGCAGTAGTTTGCCAAAACCCTTCTTGTATTTTGGGTCCCAAGTGGCTGACAAACCACCCATTGTTCTTCCGTGAAAACTGTTCCTCATTGCAATCATTTTCTCTTTTCCTGAATGTTTTATTGCAAGCTTTATTGCTGCCTCCATCGCCTCTGTTCCTGAATTGCAGAAAAAACATTTTTCCAGGCCTGAGAGTTCAGCAAGCTTTTTTGCCAGCTTTAACTGGGTTTCGGAGTGAAAGAGGTTGCTTGGAGTAACAATTTTTCCGGCCTGTTCCCCGATTGCTTTCACTACCTTTTGATTTGCATGTCCCACACTGCACGTTGCAACCCCCCCAACCAAATCAAGGTATTTCTTTCCCTTCTCGTCAAACACGTAACTGCCTTTGCCCCTCTCAAGCAAAATCTTCCTCTTGTAAGTGCCCATCAAATACCCTGAATTTTCCTCAATCAAACCCATTTTAATTCACCCAACTATTGTTTTTTTTTTTTTTTTGACCGCCTCAGCAATTGGCATTATCTCCTCTTCGTCCAACCCCTTCCAGTAAACATTCCATCCGTTCTTCTTAACCATGCCGTCACACTTCTCGGCGTAAAACTTGTTTGCTGGGTTTTTCTGAGACGCCCTCCACACAAACTTTGGGTACTTTTTCTCAATTTCTTCCCACAGGCTCTTCCCAAGCCCTGTTCCCTGGCTCTGTTTTGCCACAACAAACTTGTCGAGGTAAGAAATTCCGTTAATTTCTCCAA
>JAFCCZ010000094.1 GCA_017609945.1 Candidatus Iainarchaeum sp. | reverse complement strand
TCTGTCAAACTCATCAGGGATCGCAATGACCAAATCAAGCTTTCTCTCTTTGAAGAAGTCCAGGGTGTTTGGCTTCTTTTTCTCCTGAATCTTGTGCAAAACCCTTGATTTGATTTCGTGTTCTTTGAGGAATTTGGCTGTGCTGTCTGTCGCAAATAGTTCAAGTCCCATTTCCTGCAGTGTGCGAATCTCTTCAAGCAGGTGGAAGCGATTTTCGTCCCCGCTAATGCTCACAAGAACGTTCTTTTTTGGCACCTTAAACCCTGTTGCTATCATGGCTTTCAAGAATGCGTCTTCGTCATCCGATCCAATGCAGGCAACCTCTCCTGTGGAAGACATTTCAACCCCAAGCAAGGGGTCTGCTCCCTTTAGCCTGCTGAAGGAAAACTGCGGTGCCTTTACCCCAACGTAATCCAAATCAAGTGCCGATTTTTCAATGCGCGAAACCAGTTCCCCCATAATTGCCTTTGAGGCAAGTTCTATGAAATTGATTCCAGAAATCTTTGAAACAAACGGGAAAGAGCGTGAGGCCCTAAGGTTTAATTCAATTACCTTTACCTCGTTGTCCTTTGCAATGAACTGCATATTGAATGGTCCGGTAATATTTAACTCTTTGCAGAGCTTGTAGGCAACCACCTTAATCCTTCGCACGGTTTCAAGATAGGTTTTCTGCGGCGGAAAAATCATTGTTGCGTCCCCTGAGTGAACGCCGGCGTTCTCCACGTGCTCGTTTACCGCGTGAACAATAACCTTTCCCTTGCTTCCCACCGCGTCAATCTCAATCTCGCGCGCGTTCTCAATAAATTTGCTTATAACCACCGGGTACTCGCTTGAGAGCGAGGTTGCCTTGTTAAGGTAGCTGTTCAAATCCTTTGCGTTGAATGCAACGCTCATTGCGGCCCCGCTCAAAACATAGCTTGGCCTCACAAGAACCGGAAAACCAACCTTTTCCGCAAAGGAGATTGCTTCCCCCTTGCTTGTTAGCTCTTTCCACTCTGGCTGGTCTATCCCAAGGGAATCACAGAGCTTTGAGAAAACGTGCCTGTTCTCCGCCCTGTCAATGCTTTCCGGCGAGGTTCCAAGAATTTTTACTTCAGCCCTGTGAAGCTTTATTGCAAGGTTGTTTGGGATCTGCCCGCCCATCCCGATCAGCACGCCAAGCGGGTATTCCTTGTCGTAAATGTCAAGAACCCTTTCAAGCGAAAGCTCTTCAAAGTACAATCTGTCACAAACATCATAGTCCGTTGAAACTGTTTCAGGGTTGAAGTTTATCATCACAGTGCGGTAACCCATTTCCTTCAAGGAATTGTTTGCTGTAACACAGCACCAGTCAAATTCAACGCTTGAGCCAATGCTGTAGGAACCGCTTCCCAAGAGCATTACCTGCTTTGTGTTGTTGAAGTAGATATCATCCTCCACTCCGTTGTATGTAACGTAAAGGTAGTTTGTTTTTGCCGGGAACTCCGCCGCAAGCGTGTCAATTTGCTTTACCACCGGCAAAACATTGAACTGCTTTCGCCTCTCGCGCACTTTTAGCTCGTCTTTCTCGCCCAAAATTATTGCAATCTGCTTGTCGGAAAAGCCTGCCTGCTTTGCCTCAAGCAAGAGCTCTCTGGAGATTTCTCCGAGAGAGGTTTTGGAGACCCTTTCCTCAATCTCAACAACCCTTTTTAGCTTGAACAGGAACCATTTATCAACCTTGCTCAGGCCGTGTATTTTTTCAATTGAGTAGCCGTTTTTCATGGCTTCAATCAGGGCGTAAATTCTTTTGTCTGTTGGGTGTTCAATGCTGCGTGCGATCTCCCTGATTGAAACCTTGTTGCCAACCAACCCGTACATTCCAATGTTCAGCATTCTGATTGCCTTCTGCATTGCCTCCTCAAAGTTCCTGCCAATGGCCATTACCTCTCCAACAGATTTCATTTCAGTTCCAATACGGTAGCTCACTTTCTGGAATTTCTGCAAATCCCAGCGTGGAATTTTCACAACGCAGTAGTCAAGGGCCGGCTCAAAGCAGGCCATCGTCTTTTTCGTTATCTTGTTTTCAAGTTCTGTTAAAGAATACCCAAGCGAGAGCTTTGCGGCAATGAATGCAAGTGGATACCCTGTTGCCTTTGATGCAAGGGCAGAGCTTCTGCTCAGCCGCGCGTTCACTTCAATGACCCTGTAATCATCACTTTCGGTGTCAAACGCAAATTGGATGTTGCACTCTCCCACAATCCCCAAATGCCTTATAACCTTGATGGAAATTTCCCTGAGCTTGTGGTACTCGTGGTTTGTAAGAGTTTGGGAGGGCGCAACAACAATGCTTTCCCCCGTGTGAATTCCCAGAGGGTCAAAATTCTCCATGTTGCACACGGTAATGCAGTTGTCGTGGCTGTCCCTAACCACTTCATACTCTATCTCTTTCCATCCAGCTAAGCACTTTTCAACCAGAATTTGTGGGGCGTAAGTGAAAACCTTTTCTGTAAGCTTTTTCAGGCCTGTCTCTGTTTTTGCGACCCCGCTTCCCTTTCCCCCGAGGGCGTAGGCCGCACGTACTATTACCGGGTAACCAATTTTCTTCGCTGCCTTCAATGCAGCTTCCTTGCTTGTAACTGGAACACTCTTTGGAACCTTTACGTTGATGGATTTAAGGGACTTGTTGAACTTTTCGCGGTCCTCTGTTTCAATAATTGTTTCAACCGGGGTCCCCAGCACTTCCACCTTGTGCTTTTTCAGGACCCCCTTTTCAAAGAGCTCTACCCCGCAGTTCAGCGCGGTCTGCCCTCCGAACGCCAGCAAAATTCCCTGCGGCTTCTCCCTTTCAATTACCTTTTCCACAAAGTAGGGGTTTACTGGGAGGAAGTAGATTTTGTCTGCAAAGCCCTTTGAGGTCTGCATTGTCGCAATATTCGGGTTAACCAGAACAACCTCAATGCCCTCTTCTTCCATTGCCTTAATGCACTGGCTTCCTGAATAATCAAACTCGCCCCCTTCTCCTATCTTCAGCGCACCGCTTCCGAGAAGAATCACTTTCTTTGGCTTCACTTCCTGCCCCCCTTTGCAATTTTCACAAATTCATCAAACAAAAAGGCGGTGTCCATCGGTCCGGGCATTGCTTCCGGGTGGAACTGCACGCTCATGAAGGGCTTGCTCTTGTGCCTTATGCCCTCGTTGGTTCCATCGTTAAGGTTTGAAAACCAGGGCTCCCATTCCTCTGGCAGGGT
>JAFCCZ010000019.1 GCA_017609945.1 Candidatus Iainarchaeum sp. | reverse complement strand
CTCTTTCAATGTTAAGCCGTTTGGGATGCTACCTGGGGAGATTATTTCAATTCGGTCATCAAAGACGTTTACAAAAGTGTTGTTTTCTATGTCATAGTCCCTGTGGCAGACAGCGTTAATTATTGCTTCCCTAATCGCCGTATAAGGGTATTCTTCGATGTCTATTCTATTGAAGCCATCCATTTTGAATGCAAGCCGCGTGTGCCTTTTGACAAAATCTTCCGCTGCCTCAACTTGAGATACTAAGTCGCCGTAAAAATCTTTTCTGTCTATTGCTGAAATCATTGTGTTGCCATGGTACCTTACACAGGTTATATAGCTTTGTCTCAACCTTCTTTCCGGCTGCTTTGCAAAGAACAGCAAGCCAGCATTGTTGATTACAAATCGGTTGTCAACAAGCTTGCCGCAATTCAAATCATATAGCGCCTGTTCTGGGACAAAGTCCAGGGACATGTTTGCCTTTTCCGCAAACTTTTGCAGTTTTTGCTTATCAAACTCCAACTCAAAGCTGAAGTCCCTGACAAGCCTCTTCTCAAAATCCTTCTCTTCCTCTTTCATCTACCCAGCTCCTTAACAATAGCATTCCCGTTGCCCCTGGTTTTTAAAATGGGTGGTTGTTTCGGCAATTGTCTGTCTGAATTAACCCACTGTTCCATGAACTCACTAAATTCCTGCAAATTGATTCCCTGGCTCTGCAACTTCTGAACGTCCTTGAGAATTGCTTGCATAATCTGCAAAGCCATGCCTTCCTTGTTCTCCCTTGCTTCCATAGCAACCTTTGGGTTAAGCGCTGCACCGCATCTTTTGCACAGCGAGAAATTGGAAGGGTTTTCCTCCTTGCACCTTGGGCACTTGACCTGGCGCAGCTTCATTTCCTCTTCGGTTTCTTCCACCTTAATTCCGTGCAATTTCATTATTGCAGTATCAACGTCTCTTCCAGAGAGATGGACATAGCGTGCAGCCATGTCGCTTGACTGAGTCCAGCCAAAATACTCCTTCAGCTGCGCTTCGGTTAAATGCTTTGCAAGGTGTGTTGCCCTGCTGTGCCTGAACAGGTGCGGGCTTGGCCTTTTCCTTATTTCAGCTCTCCTGAAAGCAACCCGCAGCATTTTCTGGGCTCCCTTATAGCTCAGTACTCCCATGCTTTGGGGATGCCACTTGTCAACAACCTTTGTCCACAAGGGAGCGTTGGGATTGTCCTTGAAGGGGTGCATTGAAAGCCAGATGGACAGGTAGGAAGTAGAGGAAACAAGTGGAACCCGCCTCTGCCCGGTTTTGCCGGCAACAATAAGGGAAGTAACGTGCTCTCCAAAAGAAACATTCTTGATTTGAAGAGTGAGAATCTCCCCAATTCTGCAGCCGCTTTCATACAAGGTGTAAATAAAGGTCTTGTCCCTCAGGTATTTGGCGGCATCAACTGCCCTGATAATCTCTTCTTCAGTCAGCAGCTCCTCAGGGAGAATGCTGTTTTTCGGGTCTTTCAGCTTGAGCCATTTAATGCTCTTTGGGTACTCTTCATCGCCATTCAGCCAGCGGTAAAAGCGTTTTAAGACAACCTTCCTATCGTATTTTGTCCACTCGCTGTGGTTTTTGATTGAATCAATCTTTCTAGCGAGCTCCATCAGGTCTTCTTTGCTGCAGGCCCTGTAAGGCTTCTTCAACAGCCCAGTAATCTTCCTCAAAACATACAGCTGCTTCTTCAAGCGAATTGGCTTTACTCCCAAAGCAGCCATGTCGTTCAGGAAGTTGGTAATGTCCTCAATATCCTTTTTCCTGAAGCCGTTCTTTAGGGTGAGTGTAGTGAATCCCTTCTCCAACTGCTCTGCCGAATGGTAAATGTCCAGGTCAAGCGCCATAGCACCACCTATAGATACTATAGCAACCTATGTATTTATAAACTAACGGGGGTGCTACTTGCTGGGTTAATCCCGCCTCCCGGATTCGCACCGGGGACCCCTCGGTAACCGCTTTTGCGGTGCCCTTTCGGGTTCGCTCCCTTTTCGGGGAGTATCAAAAATCTACAGCCGAGTGCTCTAACTACTGAGCTAAGGCGGGTTGATGAAATTATTTCTGCAATTGTTTTAAAGTTTATTGGTTGGCCCCTACGTTTCCTAAGCCATTTAAATTTGTTTTTGACCCCCCAAATTTTGAACAAAGCAGGGGAAACAGAAAGCTTCCCCAGAATCCAACCAATCCCAGGAGCAGGAAAGTTCTTGTTGCCCCAAATTCCTGCGATGGCAGGTTAACGGACGTAATTAACGGCAGCACCGTTAGAATGACTGCAATGCTTGCAAAGCCAACAATTGTTCTCACCATCCCTGCCCTAAAGCCAAGGTTTTCCACTTTCAGATTGAATTCCTTTGAGAGGAAGAAGCCTGCGTAAAATCCAAGGAATATTGCGGCAAGCGGAACGCTTTCAAGGAACGAGAGGGCAAGAAGCGAAAAGAGTAGAATCCCCGCAATGGCCAGACTGTCCAGTAGTTTGCTTGGCCTGAAGTGGCTGTGCTTTACCTTTTCCTTTAGCCAGAGATTCCACCTTCCAATCGCAATCCCGAAAACAATTCCTGCAACTACGTCTGAGAGAAAGTGCACCCCAAGGTAAATTCTACTCAGTCCAACGAGCAAAACCACTGCAAGAAACAGCAAGTCTTTTTTCCGGTTCAAGAATTTTCGAAGATATGCCCAGTAAGCTGCAATTAAAGCAGAGTGGCCTGAGGGAAAAGAGAGTCCGGTGTAGGTGTCTGTTGCAATTGCCTTAAAAATTCCCGGGTTCGGCCGGGGCCTTGCAACAACGAACTTTAGTGCCCCAACAACAATTGAGGAAAACAGCGCAACGTTCATCAGGTAAAAGGACTCGGTCTCGCGACCGTGCCAGTAGACCGCCATTGCTATTAGAATCCAGAGAAGGGGGTTTCCCAAAAGCGTTACTGCGAGTGCAAGGGAAATAAGCCAGGGCGAAAGCGCTGACTGCATTAACCGCAGAAACCAGATGTCAAACCAGTTAACTGTTTCAAGTAATCCCGGCATGAAAGAAAGAAAAGGTTTCTTTTATTTAAACCTTCTTTTTCTTAAGGCGCTTCATTCCAGGAATGTCAACACTGCTGTAATCCACTTTCAATTCACAGTTCTTCAAGGCCGTTCTTGCCGCATAAACCCTGCAAAACTGGTTAAGCTCTTTCCGTTCATTCTTCTGCAACTCTGGCTTGTCAGTAATCTCTTTTATTACGGATGTAACGGCCCTGCTGTTCAGTGCCTTCAGCGCGCTGGCAATCTCTTCCTCTGACTTGCCGCAGGAAATCTCGTTGAGCGCTGCATCAAGCCTGTCCAAATCAACGGCCTTCCTCAAGTTAGCCTCAATCTTGCTGTCAAGGCTTGTCCCAAGGCCGGCAAGAAACTCCATTACCATCTTTGGGCCGGTTTTCTCCTCAACCTTTAGCTTCTTTATTGCCTGCCAATCGTCGTAGTTTGCAATGAACTGAATTACCTTCTCCATGAAAAATTCCTCCAAATCTTAAGCCTCAGGTGGGATTTGAACCCACAACCTGCTGCTTACAAGGCAGCTGCTCGACCAGATTGAGCTACTGAGGCGCAACAACTTAAACACTATTTCTTGATAACCATTTAAAAAGTATGCAACAGAAATCAATCCAATGAAAATAGATTGTATTGGCTTGGGATGCGATGAGTGCTGCAGGCGCTACTGGATTACGCTTTTCCCAGAGGGAGCGAAAAGGATTGCCGAGGAAATCAAAGGCCCCCTCAAAAAGTTCATTGAAAAGAGCTGTGTTCTCATAGCGCACATCTATCCAAAGCACGGCAAGCCAGACGGCCTTACAATCAACAGCGAGCTCTTGCCGCGCAGGCTTGCGGACTTTGCTGGAAAAGAAATGCAGGCAGTGCCACCGCACTTCCTTGTTCTCCCCTCGCTGGCCCTTAAAAGAAATTCCAGTGGAGAGTGTGTTTTCCTCAGCGGGGGAAAGTGCAGAATCCACTCTTCTGCCCCGGCCATTTGCAAGCTCTTCCCGTTTGTTGCATTAAGCAAGCGCCCGCTAAAAGAACTTTACCCATTCTGCAAGGCAGTGCATGGAAAGGCCCCTGAGAGCAAAACCGGGGAGCTTGACAAAAAGCAGCGCGCGCGCGTTAACAAGTACTTTGATTCAGTTGAAGAGCAAGGCTTCACAAAGCTTTGGAAGCGCCTTCCCACAAAAGCGGTTGTTTTGCTTGAGGGAGAAAAAGACCTGTTTATTTCAAAAAGAGAGTTTCTGCAGCTGATTCAGCCAATGCTCTAGCCCTTCGTTTCTTTCGGGATCAGGTTACTGTTCCCTAGCAGCATTTTTTCCTTTACTTCTGTAATGTTTGCCTTTGTGTCCTTGCAGCCGTCGTAGAGCAGGAGCGTGGCCTGCGGTGCAATGGAAGTGCCCTGCATTGAATCAAACGCAAGGTTTGCCTCGTCAAAGCAGGAAATCCCGAGCACCGCTTTTGGTTTGTACTTCATCACAATCTTTTTGACCATGCTTCCGCCAGGGCAGATGAAAACCTTCTGAAAGCCAACTTCCTCTGCCAGGGCAATTAATTCATTTATCTGGCATTTCCCGCACCGCTTGCACTGCAAGCCCTCATCAGTATAGCTTGCCTTGCATTCTTTGCTGTTTCTCAGGCAGTGCGGCAGAAAAAGAAACCTCTCGCTTAACGGAACGCGCCGGTATCCATACTCGTTCAGCTTGTTTCTCAGTTCAATGTGGGTATAGTTGACAAGCCTTTCGCTCAGCCCGAACTTTTTTGCGATTGCCTCTGTTGTCTCAGCAACGTTCAAGTGAGTTGTCTTGTCAACAAGCTTTCCAATTTGCTCCTTTATCTTGTAAGTAATAGAGGGCATGCAACCACAAACAGATTCTGCTGCAAAAGCGTTAAAAAAAGAATTAATGGGACCACCGCTTTTCCTGCCCCCTTTAAAATGGTTTCCAATCGCATTTTGTGTATACGAAAGGAATAATTGGACTCTATTTTTTTCTTAATTGAAGAACTTGTCCGCTTCTTGCGGAATAGCGTTTTTTTAAAGCCTTTTTGTAAAAAAGCACAGGCCTTTCTAGAGGCCAATGGAGTTGAATATTTTGAAATTTGAAGAGTTTGAAATTAGTGACTCCCTTAAACGGGCAATCAGGGAAAAAGGATTTGAAAGCCCTTCCGACGTGCAGGAGAAGGTTATTCCCGACGCATTGCAGGGGAAAGACCTTATCTGCAAGTCAAAGACCGGGACAGGGAAAACAGCTGCTTTTGCAATTCCCCTGATTGAAATGCTGAGGCCGGGCCAGGCCTTTTCCGCTCTAATAATAACCCCTACAAGGGAACTTGCGATTCAGGTAAAAGAAGAGATTGCTTCGCTTTCAAGGGGTAGCAGGATAAGGGCGGTTGCCATTTTTGGCGGAGAGAGTGTTGCAAAGCAGGCCCAATTTTTGAGGACCCGCCCGGAAATAATTGTTGGGACCCCTGGAAGGCTTCTTGACTTTCTTGGCAGGGGAAACCTCAACTTTTCAAGGGCAAAGTTCCTAATCCTGGACGAGGCCGACCGAATGTTTGACATGGGTTTCAGGGACGACATTGAGAGAATAATCTCCTACTTTCCAAAAGAGAGGCAGACAATGCTTTTTTCCGCAACCATGCCTGGGCCGATCCGCAAACTTGTTGAAGTGCACTTAAAGCAGGACAAGCTTTTCTTCAACCTAAGCGAGGACGACTCACCGGTTGATGAAGTGGAACAGTATTACATTAGTCTTGACCGGAACCACAGGATCGACGCGCTGCAGGACGTCATAAACTGGGATAGGAGCGCAAAAACACTTGTGTTCTGCCGCACCAAGAGAACGGTGGACTGGCTTGAGAAGCAGCTTTCAAGGCGCGGCATAAGGGCTTTGCCCCTGCACGGCGACAAGAGGCAGAATGCAAGAAACGCTATTCTCAGAAAGTTCAAGAATATGAAGGGCGGCGTTCTCATTGCAACCGACATAGTTGCACGCGGAATTCACGTTGACGACATAGGCAATGTTGTAAATTTTGACTTTCCGGAGGAAGCCGAAACCTACATTCACAGAATTGGCAGGACCGCAAGGCAGGGAAAGCGCGGCCTTGCAATAAGCTTCTGCTCCAATGTGATGGAGCTGGAGGCCTTGGAGAGAATTGGCCTGGAAAAGAACGCGAAAATCAACGAATTGCGCTAAGCAAAATTTGAGCTTTTGAATAACACACTTTAGGCTTTTCCCTGCAGTAATAATGCCTAAAGCCCCCCACTTGGGGCCTTGCAAAAACTTATTAAGCAGAACAATTCTATGTTTAATTTGATGAATTCACGGCATTTTACTACACTGGCCTTCTTTATCCTGCTGTCAGGCTGTGCTCTTACCCAGGAATTCGGTGAGGGCACCTTAACAGTTGATTTCAATTTGGTGCCTGAACCGCCTCTCTTTTTGGGCGAAAATATTGAGAGGATTGAGATTGAAGTATTCTACCCAAATGGGGAAAGCGTTCCGCTGGAAAGACTTAACAGTCCAATGCTGAGAATTGGAGAGGAAAGGCAGTTATTTGAGTTGGAGGAAGAGAACGGAAAACTGGTTGCCAGGGTGGATCACACAATTGGCTTAACAGAAAATCTTTTGATGGGCGGGGACAACAGGCTGCAGATTGGGCTGATTGATTTAAAGGAAACGGAGAACAATTACTGGACGGAAAACGTTGAAAAGTGGGTTGAGGTAAGTGATTCCTACGCTGTTGGAGGCAATGAGTTTGAGGTAAGGATCAGGAACCCGCCAAGGCACGAGAGAATCCTGCACGACCGCGAAATGCTTTTCCAAATAGAGGTAACCAAAAAGGGGGACGTGCAAGGCGAAAAGGTCTTTTTGACCGATGACCGGGATTTGGAAAATTTAAGAGAGTGCCAGAAGGTAAAGGATGGCGGCGAAAGGCTGGTTTTCCAGTGCGCGGAAACCATTCCCTCAAAGGACGACGTATTCAGAATGCATTACGCTGCCCTTGCAACCGCAATCGTTGCAGGTAGAGAGCTAACAGTATATTCTACTTCGCAAAACGAGCTCTCAAACAACATTCGCTTTGAGTCCGTCTTCCCCCGAGGCAGGGATTTTACGCACTTGGACGAGGTTGAGAACAGGATTGAGGTGGAATTCTACAGCGATTCCCAAAGGCTTGAAGGCGGATCCTTCACCGGAACAGTAAATGGTGCGCCTGTTGAATTTGTGTGGGATCCTGAAAAGGAAACATATTCTACCGAGTTTGATTTGGAGAGCTTGGGGGAGGGAAGGCACGAATTAGAATTTTCTTTCCCTGGCTTTAGGTTGCAGGACGATGTTCTTGAAGTGGAGTTTGTTCCAGCCGATCAGTTCCCTGGCTTTGGAAAGGAAGGTTTTGGGCCGGATGGATTTGGGCCCGAGGGTTTTGGTCCAGAGCCAGAACTACTTGACCCAGTAATCTTATTGCTTGCGGTTGCCGTTCCACTTGCGGTTTTCACGCTTATCGTGTGGTTTCTGGTTTTGAGAAAAAAGAAAGAGGAAACAATTGCCGAGCTAAAAGAGGAGTCAGTGAGGCTCAAGGAGCTGCTTAAGAGAATTGAAATTGACTACTTTAAGAGAAGGCTGAGCGAGAAAGAATACAAGAGCAGGCTTCTTGAATACCAAACACGCCTTGATGAGGCCCTGGCAAAGATTAAGGCAAAAGCTGCAATGAAGAAGGAAAAGAAGTTAAATTGAGCTATGCCAGCTTTTTGATTAAGCACTTTGCCTGCTGTTCCAAATTTTGATTTGGCTTAACTCGGGTCCAACAGTTTCAGCATATGGCTTGCCTGTTTGTAAACAAAATAACTTATTATGATCAGTAACACCGCAATCAAGTACAATCCAAAAGCCCCAAATATGACGCCAGAAAGCTGGTTCACAATTCCCTGCACCACCGAGATTATCGCAAAGCCAATGAAAAATATACTTAGAAAAAAGCGGGTCATTATGCCAAACTTATACCTGTGTTATCTATTCATTCTGCCTCACTATCCCTTACTTTATTTTCCAAGTATTTAACCTATTGTTTGCATTTTAACTGTAAAAATATAAAAGCAGCAGCCCCGGCCGGACTTACAACAATCAGTCTGATGCTCCAAGGCTTTTTGACCGATTTTGATTAACTTCTGTGGCTAAGTTGTTTTAAATTTAAAGTAACGGGTAGTAATGATGCTTTGTGTAGGATTTATAAGATTTTATGCCCTTTTCAGTTTAGGTGGTTAGGATTAAGGTTAAGACCGTTTATGATGAGAACTCTGGCTTTGTTGACAAAGTTTTGGAGAGCGACCCTATTGAAAAGGTTGTTGCGGTAATGGGAGCAAATAAGACAACCAGAACTGTTTTTGTGGTTGATAAGGAAAGGAATTTGCTCGGGCTAATAACAATCCACGAAATTTTTGACCAGATATTTGATGAAATGAAACCCAAAATACTGAAACTGTTTAACAAAAAGAAGGGGCTGAAAGCAAGAGACATAATGAGGCCGGCAATATCGGTTTCATTGGATGACAATTTGGATGATGCTTTGTGTGCGGCAAAGGCTGGCAATTTGCAGGATCTTCCGGTTTGCAAGGATGGAAAGGTTGTTGGGGAGCTAGATTGCTTTGAGCTTTTAGACGGGTTGGTTGCGGAAAACAAGAATTATTTCAAAGAGTAATCGTGCCCATAATTAAATTCCGTGTCTTTAAACCAGTTCAACTCAAAATTTCTCCCAGCTTTAATGTCTTGCAGGACAGTTTTCACTTTATCTGCTGTAATGATTGAGGGCACCAAAACAAATTCAATGCCAGCCGCATTGAGCTTTCTTGCATCGGACACATCATGAGCCAGAACAACAAGTTTAATGCGGCTATTCTTCTGCAGCAATTTTTTAGTCAGAACAATGTTGGAATCAACACCCATCACAGTTGAGACAACAACTTTTGGTTTTACCTTCAAAATAAAATCAATTGTCTCTAAATCGGATACATCACCATAAAGAGTATGGAAATTTAGCTTGCTTGCCTCTTTTAGTGCCCTTGGGTCAAAATCAACTACAAGGACATCTTTTTCATTCATTTTCTTGTCAACAAAAATTCTTTTTCCGGTTTCTCCAAAGCCCAGACAAACCAAAGAGTACTCTTTATCCTCAACCAGGTGCAGAGAATCTTCAAAAAATCTTTTGCTTCGCAAAATAGGCAAAAAATTGGACAGGTGATCATACAGTTTGTTATTGTAAATGATTAGGTAAGTGGAAGCGCTGATTGTTGCTACCGCAACCAAAGTGATTATTGAAACAACTTCATTGGAAACATGTCCCACTTTTGCCCCCAAGAAAATGAGTATTAAAGAAAATTCGCTTATCTGGGCAACCGTCAGGCTTGAAAGGAAGCTTGTTCGCCCCCTGTAACCGAGTTTGGCCATCAGGATGAAAACTATTATTGGGTTTCCAACAAGGACAAAGATTGAAAGTATTATTGCCCGGGCAAAAATTATGTCGGAAGCGGCAAACACGAGATTTGAGCCCAAAACAACAAAGAACAGTACAATGAAAAAGTCCCTTAGATACTTCAGCTTTCCTAATACCTCGTAAGTGTAGGGAAGAGATGCTATTGAAACCCCTGCCAGAAAAGCACCAATTTCCTTGGAAAAGCCAAGAAAAATCGCCACTGCAGAAAAAGCAAAGCACCAGGAAACGGCTCCGAGAAAAAGCAGTTCCTGGTTCTTTGAAAGGGAATCAAATATTCTTTTAACCAAAAACTTGGATGCAATGAAAAACAGCAAAAACAGCACAACCAAACTAAAAACAAACTGGGAAAGCTGGCTGGTTAAATCGGTTGAAAAAGAAAAAGAGGAAATAAAAATAAGGACAACAATAGCGACAAAGTCTTGCACTAGCAAGAAGCCAATAGATATCTTACCGTACAAGGAATTCAATTCTTTCTTGTCAGACAGCAGTTTTACGATTATGATTGTGCTGCTGAACGTTAACGCAATTGCTATATACAACGATTCCAAGAAACCAAAGCCCAGAAGCGATGCAATCCCAAACCCAACAAGCGTGGTAAAAACAATCTGTCCTATTCCCGTTATAACAGATGTTTTTCCTATTTCCCTAAAAATCCTCAGATCAAGGTTGATTCCAACAAGAAACAGCAGAAAAGCCACCCCAAGTTCCGAAAAAACATGCAGCAGCTCCTTGTAGGTTATTACATTCAGAAAAGAAGAGCCGAGAATAATGCCCGCAAAAATGAAGGCAAGAAGAATAGGCTGCTTCAGCTTTCTGAATAAAAAACCAAGCAAGGTAGCTAGCACAATTACTGCTGCGAGTTCAAGAAAGAAATCCTGTATCATACGCTAATAAGTAATACAAATCACTAATTTAAACTTTGTGTAAACTTGTCCAAAATAGCTTGCGACACTGGGCTGGAAGTAGAGTGCCCCAGCCGGATTCCTACGGCAGTGACTTATTGCTCGTTAAAGCATTTTTCGCATTCCCAGTATTCTGCTTCTCTTTCTTTCCCTGCCCATTCAACAACATCGCTTGAAATGTTCCCAATCTTTAATTTCCCAGTTTTTATGTATTTACCTGTTCCATCAATAGGAATCTTCATGGTTCCGAAATAGTGGCCTTTGTCGTATTTTCCGCCTTTGCCGATTTTAATTTCCATTAGTTCTCCACAGACAACACAGTTTCTTTTGATTTTAGAGCTCATATAATTCCTTTATTTTTTGTTTTGCTTCTTTGAGTTTTTGGCTTGAAACGTTTCCTATGCTCTGTGAAACACTTCTTTTCTCTATAACAACTGGAAAATCTACTTGGATTACGCTTTCATGTTTGAGTTTTCCAGAATCTAAATCCTTTTTTAACAATTCTACATCAAAAGGATAGTCCTTTCCCTTGCTTGTAATCTTTAACACAATCACGTCTTCTGATTTATTGTTGTACGCTTTTTTGCTGATTACAAGCGCTGGCCTTGTTTTTGCTGAAACCTGACTTGAGAATGGAATGGGCGCTACTACAATTTCTCCTTGTTCAAAACTCAAAGAGTTCATGTGCTTCGCTCCATCCTTTTTTCACTGCGTGTTCCTGTGCGTGTTTCATCCAGAGCATTTTTTCTTCTTCAACTTCTCTTGCTTTTTTTTCTATTGCCTGCCTTGCCACCTCAGTCCACTTAATTTCAGGGTGCCCCTTCATCCTCTTATGCAACTCTTTAGGAATCGCCATAGTCATATTAACCATTAAATCACCTTAAATAAGTAAAATAAGTATAACTCTATTTAAATCTTTCTAAGTGCCCCAGCCGGGATTCGAACCCGGATCACAGCCTCACTCCAACTTTTCGTGAACCTTTTTCTAAAAGGTTCTGAGAGGGCTGAATGCTTAACCGTTACACTACCGGGGCAACGTAGGAATTCGATGTAAATATTCTTTTAAATGAATTTACTCTCTTAGCCTGTCGCCCGCATGCTGCTTTTTCCAGGGGTAGTGTGGAAGCTCTTCCATTATCCCTGCATAGAAATCAGTTACTTTCTCGCTTAAGGGAGTAACGTAAACAGCAGCAATCTTAACCTCTGCTCCCCGCTCCTCAAACTGCTTTTTTATTACCACTGGCCCCTTCCCGGTTGGCAAATCGTCTTCCAAAATAAGAACCTTTTTTCCCTCAATGCTCCCTTGAACATCGTAGGCCAGTCTTCGCTCATTACCCTCTCTCTCAATGTCAATTGGCCTGACGTCCTTTATTCCAAGTGCCTTTGCGACAATTGTTCCGGGAATTAAACCGCCAAGCATGCACGGGGCAATAACGTCCGGCCTGTAATCGCCAAGCTTCTCCACAAGCTTAAGGGTGTCCGCGTGGAACACTTCCCAAGTTTTTGTTGGGCGCATAGTAAACGATAAAAGTAGGCCCATAAGTTAATTAAAGCATTCTTTTTGATTTCGCTCACCACCTCCATTATTGAATTTTTTCTTAGGACTCGTTTTTTTCGGCTTAAACCTTTGGCTTCGCTTGTGCTCAGCGCAAAGGTTTTAATGCCTCAAAAACCGCAGAACGTCCACGAAAAAATTCGTAATAATTTGGAGGTGGTTCGCTTATGAATCAAAAAATTACGAAAAATTTTTTAGTCAGAGAAAGAAGCCCGTTTGGCGAGGGTTTCTCCCTTTCCGAATTGGTTGCTAATATGAAGGATGAGTGGGTTTTATGAATAGTGGAAATCCCCTCTCTCCAAGCGGTTATAAAGCGAGGAAAACAAATGTTGGCATGAAGAGTGTGCCAATAGATTTGAACTTATTGAATAATCCAAACGATTTTAGGTATACGGCGATTCATGCCAGAGTTACTGGCTTATCTACAGAAAATATTGATTTGGCTAAACTGAAACAATATGGTTATTCCAAAGATTCGCTTAGTGATTGGCTAAACGGAAGACACCCAGTCCCGATCCGAGTGTTAAAGGATGTCAACTCTCTTGAAAATAAAATTGAATATCTTTCAGTAAGGTCTTCTAGTCTGAAAATAAAGATTCCAAAGTTGAATGAAGAACTAGCGTATTTTCTTGGAGTAATCTTTGGTGATGGACACGTATCTGGTTACATCAGAAAAAAAGGTTCCAGAAGTTATCGGGTTGTTATTCAGAAGAAAAGAACTAATTACTCTGAGTTTGT
>JAFCCZ010000093.1 GCA_017609945.1 Candidatus Iainarchaeum sp. | reverse complement strand
AAGGAAATTATTTCGTTCCTGCCGAAACCGGCCTTGTCCTTTATAGTTAGCGGGAAGCAGAACCACGAAACATCGCTTTCCCTGGTTGCCTCCGGCAAAACAAATTTGCCCTCAAACTCCTTGAACACTTCGTAAAACTTTTCAAAATTCCTTTGCCTGGCCTTTTTGAAGCCCTCAACCCTCTTCAGCTGCTGCAAACCAAAAGCCGCCTGCATCTCCGTTGGCTTTAGATTGTACCCTATATTGGTGTAAATATACTTCTTGTCATACCCTTCCGGCAGGCCCTCAAGCTTTTGGTCAAACCTCATTGAGCAAAAGAAGTCTGGGTCAATCGAAACAAGGCACTCAGGGCAAACGCAGGCCCGTCCCCAGTCCCTCAAAGACCTTACTGTTGGAACAAACTCTTTCCTGTTTACCACAACTGCCCCGCCTTCCCCCATTGTAATATGGTGTGCCGGGTAAAACGAATGCGTTGCCATTGCCCCAAAGGAACCGGTTTTCTTTCCCTTGAACGCGCTTCCCAGAGCATCACAGTTGTCCTCCAGCACAATCAACGCATTTTCCTCAGCAAACTCCAAAACTACGTCCATCTCGTTCGGATTCCCAAAGGTGTGCGTCACAAAAACCGCTTTTGTTTTCTCCCCAAGGGCCTTCTTCAAGTGCGCAGGCTCAATGTTGTAAGTTCCAAGCTCCACGTCCACAAATACCGGAACAAGATTGTTTTGGATTATTGGATTAACCGTTGTCGGAAAACTGCACGCCGGAACAATTACCTCGTCGCCGTCCCTCAGCCTGAATTCAGACTGCTCTGACTTAAGCGCTGCCAGGGCAAGCAGGTTTGATGAGGAGCCGCTGTTCGTCAAAACAGAGGCTTGCCCTCCAACGTACTCAGCCAGTGCCTCCTCAAGCTCTTTTCCCCGCTTGCTTAGCCCAAGCCAGCCGTCCAGCAAGGAATCAACAACAGCATTAACCTCTTTCTCGTCAAAGAAAGCGCCAGCATACTGCACCCTGCTCTTTCCGGGAACAAACTTTTCCTCTTCCCGCAGGTCAAAGAATTCCTTAATCCCTTCTCTGGCCTTCTGCCTTGCCTTTTCCCGCTCGCTCATTCAAATCTTCTCCCTGAATGCCTCAACGCACTTTTTTACGCCTTCCTCAATTCCAATCTCCGCTTCCCACCCAAGCTCCTGTTTGGCCCGTGAAACATCGTAAACGTGCTCTTGAATTCCCCTCGCAGACCCCTCATACTTTATCTCCAGCTTTTCCCCAACCGCCTCTCCAACCTTTTTGGCCAGTTCGTTCAAGCTAATTCCCTTTCCAGTTCCAAGATTGAAAACCCTGCTCTTGGTTTCAGTAAACGCAGCTTTAACCACTCCCTTTGCAATGTCCTCACCGTGCGTTAAATCCCTTACCGCCTCTCCCTTGCCCCGAATGCTCAGGGCCTGCTTCTTCAATGCCTTGAAAACAAAGTTTGCAACAACCCCTGTTTCTGGCGAAAACCCTTGCCTTTCCCCGTAGGAAGCCGAGGGCCTTACAATCACAAAATCCAGGTTCTTCGCCCTGCCAAAGTACTTAACATACTCTTCAATCGCAAGCTTTGAGACTCCGTACGGCGAAACAGGAATCGTGCTCGCTCTCTCGCTGATCGGGCTCTTCTCAGGAATCCCGTAAACCGCAATTGAACTCAAATAAACAAATTTCTTCACTCCTGCCCCCACCGCATCCTCCAGCAGGCCAATGGCCGGCAGAATGTTTGTTTCAGCGTCGTGCAGCGGGTCCTTGATGCTTGAAACCGGAACAGTTGTGTGAAGGCTGTGAAACACGACCCCAATCCCCTCAAGCGTCCTCTTCAAATCCCCTCTCTTTAAATAGTCTCCCTTAAACTTCTCAATTCCGGCTGCGCTCTTCAAATTGTCCTGTTCCCAAAACTTGTCAAAAGCCCTAACCTTATGCCCCTGGCTGGCAAGCTGCTCTGCAATAAAGCTCCCAATTAACCCGTTTCCACCCAAAACTAGACAGTTGGTCATTAATTGATTAGAGCTGTAAAAGTATTATTAAGTTTTCCCAAACCTGACTTTCAGCATATCGGTAAACATTGCCAGCACTCTCCTCCAGCCAAAGAAAGTGCTTTCCCCAAACTTCCTTTCAAGGTGCGTTACAGGCACCTCCTTAACCCTCAGGCCCTGCTTTTTTGCCTTGCAAAGCATTTCCGCGCTGAAGAACCCGCTCTTGGAAACAGGCTTTATTTTTGGGAAAACACCTGTTCTCATCATCTTAAAACTGCAGTCCGGGTCCCGCACCCTCAGGCCAAAAAACACCAGCAAAAACATTTTGTAAATCTTCTGGAAAAAAGTCCTGCTGAATTTGTCAGCCCTCTTCACCCTGTAGCCAATCACCAGATCGGCTTCATTCATTCCGTCCAAAAACTTCGGCAAATCCTTTACACTGTACTGCGCGTCCCCGTCGGTAAACCCCACAAGCTCCTTTTTCGCGCCACCAAAGCCGGTAATCAGCACCCCGCCGTAGCCTCTGTTCTTTTCATGGTGCACAACCCTCAACTTCGGCAGCTCCCCTGCCAGGGCATCAGCAACCTCTCCCGTTTTATCGGGGCCGCAGTCGTCAATTACCACCACTTCAAAGTCCCTTCCGGTTTTCTCCAGCGCAGAATAGAATTCGCGGGCAAGCTTTGGAATGCTCTTCTCGTCATAGTACGCCGGAAAGAAAAACGAAACGCTTTCACCCTTGGCCATAATTCTCTATTAAAGCGCGTTAGGAATTTAAATGTTGGTAAAAAATAAGATCAAATGATTACCAGCGCCGGGCAGGCTGCAACTAAAAAGCCACCGCCAAACCAAACCCTACAGGGCTTAACTTCTGGGTTCGGAATGAGTCCAGGTGTTTCCCCTGTGGTATGGCCGGTAATCAGTAATACTTGGGTTTGGCAAGCTTTAAATAGCTTTACTTTTTCTTCTTCGCGGCCTTTTTCTTGGGCTTTGCCCTTCCCTTTTTTGCCGGCTTCTTCGCGGCCTTCTTTCTCTTCTTCCCAAGAACAAGCTCCTGGGTTACCTTCAGGCCCTTCCTCAGCAGGGATTCCTTCTTTGCACCCGCACAAATCATCTTTCCGTTCTTGAACAAAAGCAGGGTAAGCTTTGGGTCGGAAAGCCTTAGGATCGCGCCAGGGAACTGCTCTGGCTCGTACTCAACGTTGTCAAGCTTCAGCGCGATCTGGAACAAATCAAGTGACTGACCCAAATTCGCGGTAGCAACA
>JAFCCZ010000092.1 GCA_017609945.1 Candidatus Iainarchaeum sp. | reverse complement strand
GCCAGCTTCTTCAAAGCACGCTTCAAGGGAGCGGGTAAAATCTGCGCGAGAAATTTCCTTAAACACATTTCAACCACTTCACTTCCTAACCCTTTTGACCACGCCAAGGGCGCGGCCTGCAATGCTCTTCACAATGTGCTTTTTCCCAAAGCCGCTTGGCTCTGGAACAGTATCCAAAACGGGAGCCGTTGGAAGGCTTTTGCCCTTCTTCAAAGAGGCCCGCCTAATTGCAGAGCTTTTCGCAGAAACAAGATATCGCTTGTTTCCTAAAACAACCGCAATGCTTGCCCTCTTGTTCTTCCTGCACTTCAATTCAATTCTCTTGCCGTCAAAGGCCGCCTTGAATGAAAACTTACTCCTTTCATTCCACCAGTCAACAAATTCATACTGGGAGGCCTTCCAAACATCTTTGCGTGCATTAACATTTTCAACAATTGATTCAATCACCGCAGGGAAGCGGGCCATTCTCTTCAGAGGGTGGCCGTAGAAAAACATTGGGGTGTTTCCCGCGAGATGGCCCTCAATCGCATCCTGGTAATACTCAATCATATCTTTTTCATTGAAATCGTAAAGCTTCAGAATTCCAATGCAAATCTGGTGGGTCGGAAGCAAAAAGAAATCCATCTCCTTTCCGTCAACAATTGGCTGGAATGGCAAGTCATCGTGGTCAAGGGAGAAGGCAATAACGAAGTTATAGCCAAGATCCTGCGCTGCCCTTGCAACTCCCTTTCCCCACACCCCGTTTGGAACGCTGAGGCTCTCCGGCTTTATTCCAAGCTTTTTAATTTCGCTGTCTCCCTTGAGAACATTTCTGTAGCTCTTGTTCTGGTCCTTAAAATAATTGTGTTCAAAGGCGTGCTGTGCAACAAGCTTCTGCTTTGAGAGCACTGAACCGATCTCCGGGTCCGGAGAATTCTTTGAGGCCTCCATGTTCAGGAACCAAAGGGGCTTTAGCTTGAGTTTCTCCATCAGCGCAACGGTCGGGAAGACGTCTGTTGAAAAGTTGTCAACGTCAATGTGGAAGGAGAAAACACTCTCAAACTTTTTTGGGTAATACCAAAGGTGAAGGAATGGCAGCCTGCGCTTTTCAAAAAGCCAGGCAATGCAGTTTGAAACAACAACCCGCACATTTCTCTTGCCTGCCAGCGAGGCAAAGTCTGCCGGAAAGGCCTTCTTTGCATAGAACCCACGCTTCTCAAACTCTGTTTCAAGAATTGCCTTCTCCGGGTCAAAAGGTAGCACCACAATTCTGCCCTTTCCAACCTTTTTCTCAACAGGCAGGGGCCGGTTCTCCGGTCTGAAGAAGGCAACCTCTTGGTGCAGCCACAAAAGGCCTGCTCCCTTGAAAAACTTTCCCTTGGGCTCAATAAAGCGAACCTTCCTTTCAACCCAATCCAAATTCTTATCAAACTGCTCTGCAAACTCAAAGCTTGTGAGAATTGCGCCGCCCTCTTCAACAAAGGCCAGCGCGTTCTTCAGCCTTGCCTTTGCAAGCGCTGAATTCACTATCACGCAGCCAAAGTCCTCTGGCTTCTCCTTCTTCGCAAAGCTGCAGGCCTTGAACTGGATTCCCTCCTGCTCAAGCAGTATCTTCCAGCCAGGCGAAACAGAGGTTATTCCAATTCCCAAATTTTGTTTCATCCACTCACCAGCTCTCAGCTAAACCTCTTAACAAAGTTTCTTAGAAAATTTATTTTAAACCCTGTTTTATCTTCAATTCTGCGAAGCACCATCAAATCCTCTTTGTTCAGGCCACCAAGCACTACAACCAGTCCAAGGTAAACGATGTAAAAGACTCCTGAATAGACCGCGAGAATGGCTATGTTAAGCGGAAGGGGGAAGGAATTCACGTTCGGCCCAAAAAATCTCAGAAACCATAGCGGCACGGCAAGGATTGCGACAGAGACAACGGGATGAACATAGGTTTTTGTGTACGGGTGAATTTTTGTCAAGTAATATACCTCAACAAGGCTTAATACGTTCCACAGCATGTATGAGAAAGCGGTTGCAAACGCCGCGCCGGCCAGCCCGCAAATCGGAATAAGGGTCCAGTTAAGCGCAACATTCACCACCGCCGAAACAATTGTGTTAGCAAGATTATACTTTGGCTTGCCAATTGCCTTTAGCATGTCGTGCGTTGGCCCAACCGCCCCGACAAAGAAGAACCCAATTGAGAGAATTGAAAGCGAGATAAACCCTGGAACATATTGTGCTCCGTAGAATGCCTCAAGCAGCGGCGCGGAGAAAAGAACCAGGAAAACCAGGATTGGAAGCGAGAAAAGGAAAATCCACCGCGTAATTGTCTTGAATAAAAGGCTTATCTCGTCTTTTTTTCCAAGCGCGAAATAGCCGGTTGCAATCGGCACAAAGAGTATGATCAAACACTGTTCAACGACAAGTATCAGCCTTGAAAGGGTTTCAGACATGCTGTAAATTCCAACTGCTGCAGTATCCAAAAAATATCCAAGCATAAAGAAGTCAATTGTTGTGAGCAACAGCGCGAAAAAGGTTGCTGCAAAAAGCGGCCAGGAAAAACTCATCAGGGTTTTGAGGTGGTACTCTGCCTTGATTTTCGATTTTACAAAGGGAAAGATTTTTTTCTCAATGAAAAAGAAAGCAAGAAACAGCGAAACAACGTAACTGAACAGCAGGGCAAACGAGGCGGCCATTACCCTAAATCCAAAAAAGAACAGCACCAAGAAGGAGGAAATCTTTACAATGTTCTCCATGATATTGCGGGTTAGCACCCTGTACTGCAACTGCTTAAAGCTTTGAATTGTAATAATCAGCAAACTTGAAATCGCCGCAAACGGAACGGCTATTGAGAAAACCTTCAAAACGTTTGAAACAACCGGCTCGTTGTAAACCCCCAACCCAATAAAATCGGAGAAGAAAAAGAGCGCTAATGCAAAAACAATTGAGGAAACAAAGGTTATCGCAATTCCACTCAAAAGGGTTCCCTTTACCTTTGCGTCCTGCCCCCTGCTTTTATAGAACGGGACATACCTAAGCACGCCCATTGGAACTCCCAGGTTTGCAAACATTATCACAAAGCCCAGAACACCGGCGGCAACCGCCAGAATCCCAACCTCTGAAGGGTGCAGGCTTCTTGCAATGATTATGCTGTAAATATACCCAAAAATCTTGCTTGCGAAGAAGCCGAAAAAGGTAATTCCCGCCCCTTTTAAAACAACTGAAAGATCATCCATAGTCTCACCTAGTTTACCTCAAAGAGCACAGCACAATCCTGCTCAAAAATCTTTGTCAGCATTCCTTGCCCTTCCATCTCCACGATAGTTTCGCGGTTCCAGGGGTCGTCAACGCAGGTCAAGG
>JAFCCZ010000001.1 GCA_017609945.1 Candidatus Iainarchaeum sp. | reverse complement strand
ATGGGCAGAAAGCGATGAACGAATCGTTCTCAAAGCACCTGCGAGGCCCCTTCCTTTCGACCTCAATTATTTCGCACCACGGGCATTTCTTGTGTTTTCTCCAGTAGGATGAAACAGCCCTGGCTTCCCTGTCAACGTTTGTGCTTGGCCTGTTGTAGGCAATAATCTGCGAGTGCTCATGGCTTCTTGAAGTGCCTGCCTCTGGTCCAAAATTCTTAAACACCGCAATATGCTCTATTCCCTTAATCTTCTTAAGCGCCTTAATCCTTTGAACGTAGAGTTCCAGCAGCTGCTTTATTCTCTCAGCCGGAAGCTCGGCAAGCAGCTCCTCGTGGTTTGGCGTTTCCACAATAATCTCATGCTTTCCGTAGCCGTCTCCCCGCGTAAAAAAAGGCCCGTCCTTCTCTGTTTCGCTGTTTCCGTCAAGCGTTACAGCCGGGTACTTGTTCGGGAAAACGCGCATCTGCCACTTCCCGTTCTCCTCAATTCTGGTTATCTCCGGCGGAGTTAATTTCTCGTTTCCAGGGCAGAAGGGGCAACTCCCTTCCTCCTTGGCCTTTGGCCTGTCCTTTATGAAATCCTGCGGCCGTTTGGACCGCTCGGTATTAATTATTACCCAGCAGTTTAGAATATAGCTTTTCCTAAGCTCGTGCAATCAGGAACACCAATAGTTATTACTTAGCCTTGATGGCTTTTTATTCTTTGCTGAAAACGTAAAGGAATAAAAAGACCCTTTTCCCCACTCCCTGCGCGTTTCAAAAACCCTTTTAAGAACATAATCCTAAATAGTTGCAGTGGTTTTATGGTTAAGGTCGCAATAAACGGTTTTGGAAGGATTGGAAGGCAGGCCTTTAAGGCAATGCTTGAAAAGAAGGGCATTGAGGTTGTGGCAATAAACGATTTGACGAGTGATGACGTTCTTGCAAGGCTCCTTGCCTTTGACAGCGTTTACGGAAAGTTCAAGGGGGCGATTGAGGCCTATGACGACCATATTGTTGTTAACGGCAAGAAGATAAAGTCTCTTGCCGAAAAGGACCCTGCAAAGCTTCCCTGGAAAGACCTTGGAGTAGAGGTTGTGCTGGAGGCAACAGGAGTTTTTAGGAATCCTGACCAGGCAAAAGCGCATCTTAAAGCCGGCGCAAAAAAGGTTGTTATTAGTGCGCCTCCAAAGGGAGCGATTTGCGGCCAGTACGTTCTAAACATCAATACGGAAAAGTATGATCCGAAAAATGAGCATGTTGTGAGTATGGCTTCCTGCACAACAAACTGTTTGGCTCCAATGGTAAAGGTTTTGCACGAGGGCATTGGAATAGAGCAGGGGTTTATGACTACAACGCACGCTTACACCGCTGACCAGGTTATTGTTGACGGACCGCACTCTGACCCAAGGCGGGCAAGGGCGGCAGCAATAAACATGATTCCAACATCCACCGGCGCGGCCAAGGCCATTACCTCCATCTTTACTGATTTGCAGGGAAAGCTTGACGGAATGGCTGTTCGCGTTCCAGTCCCAACGGGAAGCTTAACAGACCTTACCTGTGTAATGAAGAAGGAAACAACTGTTGAGGAGGTAAACGGGCTTTTCAAGAAGGCCAGTGAAGGCCCTTTGGGCAGGAACCTTGAGTACTCTGAGTCAGAGCTTGTGAGCACCGACATTATTGGGAACCAGCACGGCTGTGTTCTTGACAGTGCCCTTACCAAGGTTAACGGAAAGCTGGTTAAGGTTCTTGGGTGGTATGACAACGAGTGGGGATACTCCTCACTGCTTGGTGAATTCATGCTTTTCCTTGCAGAGAAGGGATTTTAGGGAAAAAGCCATTCCTTTTTATTTCTATTTTCTTTTTCTCTTATTGGAGTGATGAAATTGGCTTACAAATTTGTCTCTGATGTGGATGTTAAGGGAAAAACAATTCTTTTTCATTCCATGATGGACCTTCCGGTAATTGATGGAAAGATTGACACTGAATCAAGCCGTTTTCTGGCCGACTCGCAGGACTTAAAGCAGTTGTCTGGGAGGGGGGCAAAGCTGGTTGTTTTCACCTGGCAGAGCAGGCCGGGAAAAAAGGATTTTCTGCATTTGGACCAGCATGCTGCAGAAATCGGCAAAAGGCTTGGAAAAAAGATAAAGCAGTTTAATTGGGGGCAGGATTTTGGTCCCGCAATAAAGCAAATGGGAAACGGGGACATTCTCTTCCTGGACAATGTTAGAATGAGGGATGACCAGAACCTTGGGGATGACAAGACAGCGCAGGATTACTCCAAAACAGAGTTTGTGAAGCAGCTTGCCCCGCTTGCCGATTACTTTTGCAACAACGCGCTCTCCCAGAGCCACCGGAATGAGTGCTCTGTAATTGGCTTTACCCCTGTTTTGCCCTGCCTTGTTGGGCCATCACTGAAGAGGGAGATGGAGAGCTTGGACTCAATTCAGGTTAAGGGGAGGCCCCGCGTGCTTCTTTTTGGGGGGATGAAAAATGAGGACTCCGTAAAGCTAATTCCCTCTTTTTTGAAAAACGACAAAGTGGATTTGGTGCTGGTTGGCGGGCTTCTCGGGGAGCTTTTCCTGAAAGCCAGGGGAACAGAGTTTGGTAAGAAAGATGAATGGATTGAGAAAAAGAATTACCTTGAGTTTACTGATCTGGTTGACGACGCAAAAAAAGTTCTTGAGGAGTTTGGCGAAAAGATTGTGCTGCCTCCCGATGTGGCGGTTGATGCAGACGGCGAGCGAAAGAATCTTGCAGTAAAAGACCTTCCCTCGGAGTTTATGATAAAGGACATTGGAGACAAAACCATTGAACTGTTTTCCGAAAAGATTAAGGAAGCAAAAACCGTAATCTGGAACGGCCCAATGGGGGTCTATGAGGAAAAGAATTTTGAGAAGGGTACGTTTGCTGTTGTAAGGGCGATGGTTGAGTCCAAAGTCTATGATGTTATTGGTGGCGGGAATACTGAGGCCGCGGCAGACAGAGCTGGTTTTTCAAAAGAAAAATTTTCTCACGTGTCCCTTGCAGGAAAGGCCTTTTTGCAGTATGTTTCGGGAAAGCCACTGGTTGGGCTAGAGGCTCTGAACAAATAATTGTAAAGTGATTGAATGCAACAGAATTTTTTGCTGAAGAAAGAAAAGTTAGGCGAGTTTCTTACTGCTCTGTCTAAGGAAGCAGAGGTTTTTGTTCCCTCTCTCAACGAAAACAACGCAACCTGCTTTCTTCCATACAACTCCCAAGAACTTTACCTTGCAGAGCGAACCCAATATTCACCCAAAAAAATACTCTCCCCACCCCTAGAAAAAGAGTTTATCTTTAGGAAAAAAAGTTCTTCCTTTGAAATTGAGCATTTGCTTGACAATAAGAAGAGGGTTTTCTTCGGGGTCCGCTCCTGCGACACGCATGCAATCAAAGTGCTTGACAAACTCTATCTTGAGTACTTTACTGAGGACAAATGGTATAAGGCGATTCGGGAGGACCTTACAATTATCGCACTTCAGTGCTCCAAGCCCTGTGAGAACGGCTTCTGCCAGAGCATGGGAACTGACAAGCCTGTTGGACACGACCTTCTTTTGGTTGAAAAGGAAAAGAGCTTTTTTGTTGAGATTGCAAGCGAAAGGGGCGAGCAATTGGTGAAGAAGTACCGTGATTTATTTAACCAGACCAATTTCACCAAGCCGGAATCAAAATTCAAATGCAGCAAGGAGCTTGAAACAACCAACCTCAAAGAAATTCTTGACAAAAACTTTTTTCACAAAAAGTGGAAGCAGGAGGCCAAAAAGTGTTTGAGTTGCTCTTCCTGCACCCAGGTTTGCCCGAGCTGCTACTGCTTTCTTTCATTTGACAAATTTATTCTGAACACCGGTGACTCTGAAAGGTTCCGTGCCTGGGATTCCTGCCAGTTAAAGCGCTTTACAAGAGTTTCTCACGACTTCTTTTTTAGGGAAAGCCGCGAATCCAGATTAAGGCAGTTTGTAATGCACAAGCTCTCCTATTTCCAGGAAAATTTTGGATTCCCCCTCTGCGTTGGATGCGGCCGCTGCATTATGGTCTGCCCTGTTGGAATTGATTTAACTGAAATAGCTTCAACAATTAGGGGCGATTCAAAGTGAAGGAACTCTCGTTGACCACTCCAGCTCTTGCGGAAATAGTTGAGGTAAGAGAGGACACCAAAAAGATAAAGACCTTTACAATAAAGTACGTTGACAGGCAAAAGCAGAAACGGTTCCACTTTGTGCCAGGAAAGTTTTTGATGGTAAGTGTTTTTGGTTTTGGGGAGATGCCAATAAGCCTTTCATCTTCTCCGCTTAAAACAGATTCATTGCAGTTGACAATAAAGGAAGTTGGTGTAATAACCCACGCAATGCTTCAGTTAAAGAAGGGGGACAAGATTGGGCTGCGCGGCCCTTTTGGGAGAGGCTTTCCCGTTGCGCGCTTTAGGAAAAAGAATGTTTTATTTATCTCAGGGGGCTGTGGCATGGCCCCGCTTCGCCCGGTGATCTATGCAATCGCTGACAGGAGAGAGGAATTTGGCAAGCTCAAGCTTTTGTACGGCTGCCAAAACTCTGACCACCTTCTTTTCAAGGAGGATTTAAAGAAATGGGGGCAAACAGAGAACCTTGAGGTCCTTCTCACAGTTGACAAGTGCACTCCTGACTGGAAAGGAAATTGCGGGCCTGTAACAACTTTGTTCAACAAAACAGAAATAAATCCCGATAATTCCATTGCCTGCATTGTTGGGCCCCCGGTAATGCTTCACTTTGTGCTGAAAGAACTCAAAAAGCACGGCTTCAGGGACGAACAGATTTACGCTTCCCTTGAGCGATTAATGCACTGCGGAATGGGAAAGTGCGCCCACTGCAATATTGCGGGAAAATACGCTTGCATTGACGGCCCGGTATTCAATGGGGTAGACTTAGCAAAAATGCCTTTGGAGGAGAAGTAAAATGCCCAAAAAGCTAAAGGCCGGATTTTACTCACTCGCCTGCTGCGAGGGCTGTGAGATTGTAATGTTTGATTTGGAGGAAAATTTCCTCAAGGCCCTTGATTTTGTTGAAATTGTTGACGCTCGTTTGTTCAACGGGAAACACCCTGGGGAAAAGCTTGATATTGCGATAGTGGAGGGCTGCGTTGAAAGCGAGGTTGACAAAAAGCACTTGCTTGAGATTCGCGAGCGCTGCAAATACCTTGTTGCTTTTGGGGCATGCGCCACCATTATCGGAATTCCGGGGATTAGGAATGCCCTGCCAAAGGAGATCCAGAAAAAGCTCAAGAGAAAGGCAATAATTCCAGTTAAGGACAAGGCTTTTCCAATCAGCGCGTTTGTGAAGGTTGACGCTCTGCTCCAGGGCTGTCCCGCCTTTACCCACGAAATCCTTGATGTTTTTGTAAAGCTCTACCACGGAATTGTCCCAAAGCTTGAGGAAGTCCCCGTCTGCAGCGAGTGCAGGGAACGCGAGAACCCCTGCCTTCTTTTTGAGGGAATTCCCTGCCTTGGGCCTGTAACCTATGCCGGCTGCAAAGCCCTCTGTCCAAGCGAGAGAGCCCAGTGCATTGGCTGCCGCGGTTTCACAGAGGACGGGAATTTTGAAGCGCTCAGGAAGAAATTCCAAGAAATGGGGATCCCCAAAAAAGAAATCTACAACCTCTTCACTTACTTTAACCCTGACCCGTTCACCAAGAAAATGGAGGAAAAATAATGCACCAGGATGAGGACTTTAGCATTGAAAACATTACAAAAATTGAGGGCCACGCAAGCCTTGACTTGAAGGTTCGGTCTGGAAAGGTTGAATCCTGCGAGTTCCGCGTAACCGAATCCCACCGCTTTTTTGAGGACATGGTTAACGGGAGGCATTTCTCCCAAATTCCGTTGATTGTTTCAAGAATCTGCGGCCTGTGCAGCAGCTCTCACCTTACAACCGCTCTTGAGGCTGTTGAGGATGCCTTGGAGGTGGAGCCAAGCGAGCAAACAAAGAGCCTTAGGCGTTTGAGCATTTTTGGGGAGTTTCTCAAAAGCCATTCCCTGCACCTTTACATGCTTGCCCTGCCGGACTATCTGGCCAAGGAATCTGTTCTAAAGTTTGGTGAAAAAGAGCACCACTTTATTCACGACGGCCTTAATTTGAAGAAGGCAGGCACCGACATTTTAACCGCTTTGGGCGGGCGTCCGCATCACACAGTGAATTATCGCGTTGGCCACGTTACAAAGGGCCCGAACTCGGAAAAGCTGGTGGCAATTCTCAAGGGCCTTGAATCTGTTAGGGAAAAGGCGCTTGAAACCGTGCACCTCTTTGATTCGTTTGCCGCAAAGCACCCTTTTGAGAGAAAAACAAATTTTGTTGCCCTCAAGGGAAAAAATTACCCTTTAATGGAGGGGCAGGCCATCCACTGTTCTGACAAAACGTCTGTTGAAAAGGACGGGCTAATGCAGCACCTGCAAGAGGTTGTTGTTCCCTACAGCACTGCAAAGAACGCCGTTTTCAACGGAAAGGATTATGTTGTTGGCGCGCTTGCGCGAATTGCATTAAACAAAAACCAGCTGCATCCAGAAGCAAGAAAGGCTTTGAAGGGCTGCAGCACAAAGCTTCCGAACAAGAGCCCTTTCTCAACAAACCTTGCGCAGGCAATTGAGCTGGTGCACTGCGTTGAGTCGGCAATAGACCTTGCAAAAGATCTTTCCCCCAGGAACGAGCCTGCTCCCAAAATAAAGCCAAAGGCCTGCTCCGGAGTTGGGGTAACAGAGGCCCCGCGCGGCCTGCTCTATCATTCTTACACTCTTGACGGGAAGGGATTTATTACCGAAAGCAATATGGTTATTCCAACCCAGCAGAACATTAGGAGCATTGAGCTTGATTTGCACGACTTTGTTCCAACCATTCTCTCAAAGCCAAGGGAAAAGGCGGCTCTTGAGATGGAAAAGCTGATCCGCGCCTATGATCCGTGCATCAGCTGCAGCGTGCACTTCCTCAAGGTAAACTGGACTTAATTAATTCTGTTGTTTCCTCAACCGCTTTCCCCAAATCGTATCCCAACGGAATCGCAATTATTGCCACGTTCCTTATCTTTCCAATCTTCTTGTACAGAAGCAGTTCTGTTCCAAGGTCAAAATCGTGTAGCGAAACAAGCTTTAGCTCCTGCAGCTTTCCCAGATCCCTTATTACCTCCACTTTTTCAATGCCCTCTGCAACATCAATTATGCATAAGTTGTCCGGAATTTCTCCAATTTCTGCCAGCGAATCAATTGCCTTAAACTCCACTCCCCCAAGTTCTTTCCCAAGCTCTTTTGCAACCTTCAGCGCAAGGCTGTCCTCTTTAACCAGGGGGTTTCCTGCAACAAACACCTGCTTCATGAAACATTTAAAATGCTTTTTAGTTTTAAACTATTCTATGAGTGAACTTAGGGGAATTTTACTTGTTTTGTGCACCGCTCTTGTAAGCGGGGTCGCAATCTTCCTGAACAGCTTTGCGGTAGCAGGGTTTAACCCTTTTGCATTCGCTTTTCTGAAGAACGCGCTTGTGGCGGTTTTCCTGCTCTCCCTTCTCCTGCTTCTCAGGGAAGCCAGCTCCCTTAAATCCCTTTCAAGGGGCCAGTGGCTTAGGCTTGCCTCAATCGGCCTGATTGGCGGAAGCATTCCTTTCCTCCTGTTCTTTTACGCTTTAAAGCTTTCAACCCCTGCAACAGCCGGCTTTGTCCACAAAACCCTTTTCATCTGGGCAACCGTTCTAGCGCTTGTCTTCCTCAGGGAAAAGATTTCAAAGGGTTTTTTGGCAGGGGCTTTGCTCCTGTTTGCAGGCAACTTCCTCTTTTTTGGCCCGGTCTCCTTTGCTTTCCCCGAACTTCTTGTTCTTGCCGCAACCCTTCTCTGGGCCGCTGAAAACGTTCTGTCAAAGCACGTGCTTAAAGACACCCAAGCCAGGGTGGTTGCGTTTGGAAGAATGTTCTTTGGATCTGCATTCATTCTTGCCTTCCTTGCCCTCTCAAACCAGCTTCATTTCGCCTTTTCGCTTTCATTTCCGCAAATCCAGTGGCTGCTGCTCACTTCATCACTTCTGTTCCTCTTTGTTTTCACTTACTACTCCGGCCTGAAGCACATTCCGGTTCACAAGGCCACTTCCATCCTGCTCCTAGCGCAGCCAATTACCGCAATCCTCTCTTTTGCCTTTTTGGGCAAGCAGATTGCGTTCAATCAAGCGATTGGCCTTTCACTGATTGTTGCCGGCGCAATCCTTGTCACCGGTTTCAGCCTTGTGCTTTCAACCGTTAAAAGAAAAGGGGTTTCCCTTGCCGGAACCCGATTTTAGTCCCTTAATCAGGGCCTGCAAGTACTCTCTTATCCCAAACGAGCTTGGGTACTGCGGCCCGGAGGGAAGCTTCAGGGAATTTCTCAAATTCATTGATTCTCCTTCCCCAGAGGGAGCCGAAAAAGTAAAGCCCCTCCTGCACAAGTTCAACGCACTCTTTCCCTACCTTGACTTGATTGCCAGGTGCAATTCCCTGACCCCTTTCCACGAGCAGGTAGTTGAAGCCTATTGGATTGGAAACAGTTTGCTTGAGAGTGTTCCAAAGAGGGAACTGCAGAAAACTGTTCTCTCCTTCCAGAACCTTGGCCTGCCGAGGAGCATTGCGGAGAGAAAGGCCGCAGAGCTCCCAAACGATTTGCTTCCACACCATTCCTTTCACGTGCTCTACGTTAACTTCATTTCGCAGAAGGTTGAGCCCATAATTCAAAACCTTGGGAACTGCATGGTGCACTGGGCCACGGTAAAAAAAGAAACAGGGAAGGGACTTGTTGCAAACGGGGTCTCCCTTTTATCCGAGTCCGGCGAATTCAAGCTTCGCGAAAAAGAAAAGACTCTCAAGAACCCGTTCAAGCTTGAGCTAAACCAAGGCGACTTAATCTCAATTCACTGGGGAAACGCAGTTGAAAAGCTTTCCGAGCAGCAGGCAAAGCAGCTAAAAAAGTACACCGAGCTAACGCTTTCAGGGGTCAAGCCTTAATATTAATTATATGCCCTGCATCGGGATCCAAAGGCCGCCTCTTCCTCGATTTCTCTTTTGGCTCTTTCTTTACCATCATCTTTTTCTTATTTACCTGTGGTTTTCCCTTTGGTTTTGCCCCAACCTTTGCCGGCCCTGTTACCTTTGCAACCGGGGGCACCAGCCTACGGCGTATTTTTCTGATTCTCATTCAAAATCCTCCAGGTTTCTTTTGCCTCTTCTTCCTCAATTCTTTCAACAATAAACCCTTGCTGCACCAGCACAAATTCCCCCTTCTCCGCATTTATCACATTGTTGAACACTTCCCGCCTCACGCCCAGCTGTTCAACAACCGCCTTTTGCCCCTTCTCCCGCAACCCAACAACCTTTGCTGGAATTGTCAGGCACATTTAGTTTCCCCCATAATACTGTACGAAGTTTTTCACGTGGTCTGTGAGGCCTCTTCCCTTTCTCCATTCGCCTTTTCCCTCTAGCTTTTTTATGTGGTCCCCGAGTACCTGCCCAACCTGTGAAACAACCAGACTTGTCCTCCGTCCTCTTAGGGGGCTATAGCGTTCAAAGTCGTGTAAAAATAATCTGCCATTTCTAAAAGGGTCTGCCAAAAGCCAAAGCCCTCGTTCCTTCTCAGGCCTTACAAGAACAACGGAGTGTACATCCCCCTGCCAGGTCTTAGTTCTTACGTGGTAGTTTTCCATCCCCCAACCGTTCAAAACGGCATTTATTACGTCGCACCGCATTCCACAGCCCCACAACGGGTTCTTGCTTTTGAAGAAGGTTAGAATTCCGTTTGCCATCAGTGTTTCGCTGGCTGTTGGCAGGCCATAGTATGCTTCCGCAACCTGGCTTGGGGCATGATGCATTGGAATTCTTGCAACCGCCTCTGCAAGCTTTACAACTGAGCCTGGCTTGTCTTTCGGGCCATAATAAGTTTTTCCAAAACTCTTGGTTACGGCTGTTGGCTTAACCGAGTCAATTATTTCCTCTCTCCGCCTTGCAGCTCTGTGCGAGCTCCACACAAACAGCAGTTGCTCCAGCGCAGCTTTCTTAACAAGCCTTTTCTGAATAATCTCCCTGTTTTGCCCAAGAACAATGTTGAATGCTTTAACATTTGAAATTCCCTTTGCTTTGGCCATAGCTTGTGCTTCCTCGTGCATTCTCACGTTCAGCCCTGCGTTTCTGTTCACCCAGGTGTGAAGAAAGTTCTGAAGCCTTCCAACAGTTGTATCATGCGTCTGTGCTGGAAACAGCTTTTTGTCAAAAAGGCCCCTGATTGCGCTTGAGTCAAGGCCCATTCTCAGGGTTTCAATGCTTAGTCCTTTTGTCTCAATCCTTTTAACAGCCGTTCTTGTGACCATGGCAACTGCCAGAATATCTTTCGGGCGTGATACTACCCTAACTTCAGGAGCTGGCTTTTTCTTTGCCCCCCTGCCCCCGGGTCCTGGTTTTTTTGGTTTCCTTTCTCCCGGCTTTCCAGATCGCCCTGACGGCTTTCCAGGCTGCCCTGGTGGTTTTGGAGCTTTTCCAGCCATGCTTTCCCCAAAAAAGAATGATTTAAAACCCTTATTAAGGTATTTTTTTTAGAGTGGTTCAATGGTTGTAAGGAATGACGCTGAGAAATGCTGTTACTGCGGGGGCTGTGTTGGAAGCTGCCCGGTGCAGGCCCTAGAGCTTAAGGACGGCAGAATTGTTGTTGACGTGGAAAAGTGCACTTCCTGCGGGAACTGTGTTAAAATTTGCCCTGTTGCGGCAATGGAGCTGGAGAAGTGAGGCAAATGCAGGAGTTTGACGTAATAATTGTTGGCGCAGGCCCTGCCGGGCTGCGTGCTGCAGACAGGCTTGCAAGGGCCAAGCTAAGAGTTCTCTGCGTGGACAAGAAGCAGGAGATTGGGGTCCCAAAGCGCTGCGCTGAGGGCCTTGGCCTGGGCTGGTTTAAGAGGCTTGGGTTAAAGCCTGATCCAAAGTGGGCGGTGCAGGAAATCAGGGGGGCTGCCCTTTACGCGCCAAGCGGAAAGGTGGTTGAAATGCGCTTTCCTGAAACAAACGGCTTTGTTCTTGAAAGGCGCGTTTTTGAGAAAGAGCTTGCAAGGCAGGCATCTGAGAACGGGGCCCTAATCAAAACAAAGGCAGACGCCTTTGAATTTGAGAGAAGCGGGGGCAGGGTTAATGTAAAGGTTCGCGAGGGCAGCGAGGTTGTTGAGTACTCGGCAAGGCTGATTTTCGCGTGCGACGGCGTTGAAACCTTGACCGCGCGCAGGCTTGGCGTTAACACCACAATGCCGCTTGCTGACTATGACTCCGGTTACCAGTATGAGATGGCAAACATTGATTTTGAGAACTCTGACCTCATAAACATTTTCTTCGGGCTAGAAATTGCCCCGCGCGGCTATCTCTGGATTTTTCCAAAGGGCAAGCACCAGGCAAACGTTGGAATTGGAATTGGCGGAACCAGCGAGAAGACCGCCAAGTACTATTTGGACAAGTTTATTGAGTCACAGCCAGGCCTTAAGAAGGGCAGCATTATTGAGGTAAACTGCGGCTGCGTTCCGGTTGGCGGCTTTTTGGACGACATGACTGCCGACAATTTGCTTATTGCAGGGGATGCAGCCCACCAGGTTAATCCAATTCACGGGGGCGGAATTGGGCTTGCAATGGAGGGAGCTGACATTGCAAGCGGGGTGGCAATCAGGGCCTTTGAGGAAAACGACTTTTCGCACGATTTCCTAAAGCAGTACAATGACCTGTGGTATGAGGCGCGTGGAAACAAGCTAAAGGCAGTTCTCAAGAAAAGGCGCATGTTTGAGAACCTCCAGGACAAGGATTTTGAAACCCTTGCGGCTAACATCTCCGGAGAGGACGTTATGAAGCTTTCCGCCGGAGACCTTGTTGAGGCGGCAAAGGTTGTCACAAAAAAGCTTATGAAAAGCCCCGGCCTTGTAAAGGTAATGCTAAAGTATTTGAAATAGGCTTTTCCCTCCCTTAGGTTTTCGCCTAACAAAAAAGCTCTTTTTATACGGGTTTAGATCTTTAAGTTTTGCAGGATTTCAATGTCGGAATTCAAACAAAGAAAGGTTATATATGAAAAAAGTCTTTAAACAACGAGAGGTGCTTTCCAATGTTTGCGAAAAATGAATTTTTTGTTCTGTTTGTAATTGCAGGAATTTTTCTAATGAGTTTTGCTTACGCTATCCCAAACCCGGCCCCGGTATACTGTGAGGAAATGGGTTACACTGTTGAAGGTGAGGACTGCGTTTTTGATGACGGTGAGAGATGCGCCCAGTGGGCTTTTTATAACGGCGACTGCGGTCGGGAATATGTGAAGGACCTGTCCTGTACTGAGTCAGGGGAGCCCAACCTGCCAGGCCATGAATGTTGCAGCGGACTTGTTCCAATTCAGCCAGCAGTATTGGGAGAAAATGGAAGTTGTGGTTTTAGAACAGGCTGGAGCATTTGCGCGCCGTGCGGAAACGGAATTTGTGATGTGGATTTGGAAAACAAATGCAACTGCCCGGAAGATTGTGGGGAAGTGGAAGAATGTTATGGGGAAGGCGAGTCACTTCCTGTTTTGCCAGGGCCATCTGAAGTGTGTTGTGAGGGTTTGAAGCTAATTCCGCCAAAATGTGACCCAAACGGCCTTGAAGCCTGCCCTGTTGGCACTGCGGGAATTTGCACTGCAAAATGTGGAAATGGTGAATGTGATACTAGACTTGAGAGCGCTTACAATTGCCCTGTGGATTGCGGAGAGCAAGAGTGCGCAGAAAATGGTGAAAAGGTTTATTACCGAACCGAGTTTGGTCCCACTTACTGTTGCAGCAAGAATGCAGGGATAAAGCCATCATCCTTCTTGAATCCTGAAAGCGGTCAGTGCATTGCACTGCCAGACGGTTCCAAAGGAACCTGCGTAGACAGCTGGTGGAGAACCTGTGGAGACGGCAAGTGCAGTGGGGGCGAAGACAAGTGCAACTGCCAGAAAGACTGCGAGCAAGGATGCATTTGCCCATTGATTTATGCGCCTGTTTGTGGCGTTGACGGTAGAACCTACTCAAACAAGTGTGTTGCTGCCTGCGAAAACGTTGAAGTGGCCTATGAGGGGGAATGCAGGTCTCACAGCATAAGGGTTGAGATTGGTGAAAAGTTTGAGCTGAATGAAAAGCAGACAGCTTTGCTGCTTGAAAACGGAACCTCAACAGGAGTAGAGATAACGCTTGTTGACATCCAGCGGGCAACTTATAGGGCAGATTACGATTCAACTGAGGAAGCCCGCCCAGAAGAGATTCCCCCGTATTCGGCCCTGACCGCGCGCTTGCAGGTAACAAAAACAGAGGGCGACACTGCATCAAGCACTTGGATAAATACTCAGGAGGGCGGTTCAGCTGAGGTTTTTGGAATAATATTTTCAGCACTGGAAATTACTGAATCCCAAATTGTGTTGCTTACTGAAAAGGAATCCAGGCCTGACTACATCAGAGTAAAGCTGAATGAGAGGTTCTCGCTTGTTGAAAACCAGACCGCGTATGTAATGAAAGGCAACGAAGACGTAATGAAAATCAATTTTGACGGTGTTATTTCTTCCGGAACGTGCACTGCAAAAGAGCGTGCTAGAACCTATACAGAAGATGAAATGGCCTCAGGGAAGGTATCCAGTTGTTGGGTTGCAGAGTATGCGCAGTTGCACGTAAGCTTTGCTTCGGGCGGGCAATCTTATGTTCGCTTGCGACCAGGGCAAACGGAAAACATTGGAAATAATTACGAGATTTCTGTGTTTTCCTTAAACCAAACCAGCAGTGGAAAATATACCGTTAACCTTGTTGTAAGGGACAAGACAGTACAGGAAACGGTTATTGCGTACCTTGGCCAGCCATTCAATTTGCAGCAGGGCCAGAAGGCAATTGTAAAGGAAACAAGGCTGCAGCTTAGGCTTGTTGATATTGGCAACGACGTAGCGCTTGTGGAGGTTTGGGGGCCAATTACCCCAAGCACCTCATCAGGTGGCGGTGCCGGTGAACCTGTTTCGTCTCCAGCAGTTGCAAGAACGGCCGCAAGAGACTCTGTACCCGGTTATCAGGGGCCAAGTAACGCCGCAGACCAGCCAGTGCTGGTAAGCAGCACTGAGAGGGCCCAAATTGTTGAGACGGCGGAAATTAGGATTAGAGAAGAGAAGGCTCTTCACACGCCGTACATAAAGATTCGCGTTGGGCAAACGCAGAAGGTCTACGGACACGAAATTACGCTGAACGAGATCCTCTACCCGGACTGTGGGGAAGAGGTTGATTGTGTTGGTGCCAGTGACCTGGCAAACTTCACAGTCACAAAGGAAACAGGGCCGGGTACCAAGACAGTTTACCTGAACCAGAAGTTTGATTTGGATGTGCAGCAAACGGCAATTGTTTTGGATTCAACAAGGGGAGGAATACGCTCCGAGAATCTTGTGGATCACAGCGAGGACTATGTTCCGCGCTATGAGGCAATGAGAATCAACCTCCTTGGAATTGCCTACCCCACGTGCACGGCCGCAGAAGTGGGTACCTCAGAATCTGGCGAAGAAAAGCTGTGCAGTGCAAGGCCGATTGCAAAGCTTTCAATAGAGTCAGAGATGTTCAATGGAATGCTCACCCTGAGGGAAGGTGAGGAAAGGGCAGTGGGTGGCTACACCGTAAGGCTGCTTGACATCTCAGGAAATAAAGCAGTATTTATTGTAAGGAAAGCGATTTCAGATGTCATAAAGGTCCGGCTGGATGAGAAATTCAGGCTTTCTAAAGCCCAGACAGCGCTTGTTGTAGAGGAAGGGCTTTACATTAAGCTTGAGGGCATCCAGCTGGTAAGATGTGCTGAAGAGGATGCAAGGTGCATTGGCGGAAGCTATGCAACTGTAAGTGTCTGGAAAAACAGGGCCAACTCCACTATTGGGCTGCACAAGGTTAGGGTGGGAAACACCCTGAAGCTGTACGGTTTGAGGATTACTTTGCTTGACCTGGACTCTGGCAAAGCCACGTTTGTTGTAAGGAAGGGAGCAAGCAACATAATAAACGTGCACGTTAACGAACCATTTAAGCTGGAGGAAAGCCAGGCAGCTCGTGTTCTGGAAGCCAATATGCGCATTGATTTGCTTAGCATAGTGAGCCCGATCTGTGGTATTGATGAGGACTGCAGGGGAGGCAAGATAGTTGAAATAAGCGTAAGCAACTACCTGTTCTCAAAGGAGTTGACCGGCAAGAAGCTTGTGGAAAGCGATTACCTTGAGACTGTTGTGGAAGAGGAGGCAACAGAGGTTTTAACAGAGGCCATGAGTGAATCTGGTTCGATTTCTGTAAGCTCCGGAGTTTCAGAAAGCATTGGCATGCCTGTTCCCCCAAAGCCGTTCAATGTTTACAGGCTTGTGGAGGGCGAAAGCGTTACGGTAAACGATTTTGTCATAACAGTTCTGGGCATTGGCTACAACAGCGCTGAATTTGTCGTAAAAAAGAGGGGCAGTAATATAGAAATGAAGCTTGAACTGCACAATGGCTGGAATCTCTTTTCAATTCCCGGAGACCTTGACGTTATTTCATCCTCAGAATGCGATTCCAGTAACCTAAAGCTGTTTGAGTACATTCCCAAGAAAAATACATTTGTTGAAGTGGAAACCCCGGAGAAAGGAAAGGCTTACTGGCTTTACAATCCGGGCAAAACCTGTTCAGTTAAGGCAATTGTAAGGGAAGCGGTTTCAATGAGCGAAATTGACCCGCTTGTCGTTGGCTGGAACTTTGTTCCGGTTACCGTGGACATGATTGGAAGCAAGATGCGCGACATTGGCGCACAGTGTGATCTGAAGGCAGCTTACTTCTACAACGCAGCTGGTAGGAACTGGCAGAATGCGATGGACAGAACCATTAGTGCGAGCGATCTCGGAAAGGCATTTGCAGTGTATGCAAACAAGGCCTGCAGTTTTGGCCTTGTAAGCAGCCCAGTAGGCCCGCTAGTGCCACCAACGTTGCCCGGTTTGGAGGGATAAAGATGAATAAAAAAATTGTTTTAATCGCTGTGCTGGCAATTGCCTTGCTCTTAAGCGGATGCGTTGGCCCAATCCAACAGTCTTGTGGCAATGGAATCTGTGACGCAGGCGAAACAGAGCAGAGTTGCCCGGCTGACTGTGGCCAGCCACCAATGCCCCAATTGCCTGACGCGGAAAACGGTGAAGGCCCGCCAAGCTTGCCGTTCTAAAAAATTCGGACGGTTTAATGTTTTAGGGGGACTCCCTTAACTATTTAAACTAACTTTTCCTTAACTCTTTTCTATGCAAATCCCAAACATTTCCCTGGCTTACGAGATCGCAGAGCTCTCCCCCCTGATTGAGGACAGCATTCTTCGCAAGGTGCAGGAACTATCAAACAACTGGCTGAAGCTAAAGCTTCAGACAAGGCAGGGCACCAAAGACCTAATCATTACCCCAAACGCATTCTTCGTTACCTCTTACTCCCTGCCAGCCAAACAAACCACCTCGGGGTTTGGGGCATTCCTCCGCAAGCGCCTTTCCAACAAAAAGATTCTTTCCCTCAAGCAGCACTCCCTTGACAGAATCACCCTGCTTGAATTTGATGAGTACTTTCTCGTGCTGGAGCTCTTTGCAAAGGGCAATCTTATCTTAACCACAAAGGAAATGGAAATTGTTTCGGCTTACCGCAAGGAACAGTGGAAGGACAGGAAAATCTCAAAGGGCCAGCCCTACAAGTTCCCTTCCTCAAAGGGCCTGAACCCCTCCGAGGTCTCACTTGCGGAGCTCAAAAAGATTTTTTCCTCTTCCAGCTCCGATTGCATTAGAACCCTTGTCTCCTCATTAAACATTGCCCCCTTTGCAGGCGAGGAAGCCTGCATTAGGGCGGGTGTTGAGAAAACCCTTTCTGCGCCCAAATTGTCTGATTCCAAACTGAAAAGGCTTCTCTCAGAACTCAAGGCAATTTACTCAGTTGATTTGAAAAAGCTAAAGCCAGGCATTTCCAACGAACGGCTGCTTCCCTTCAAAGCATCCTCTCTTCCAGATTTTGAACCGGTTCCTTCCCTCAACGGAGCAGTAGATGAATTCTTCTCCAAGGATTTTGTCCAGAAGCGCGATCAGCCAAAAAAATCCCCCAAAGAGGACAAGCTTGAGAAAAACCTCAATGCACAGCTCAAGTCAAAAGGGGTCTTTGAGGGCAAGGCGGTGGATTCAAGGCAGGCCGCTGAGGCAATTTACGCAAACTACCAGGCCATCAGCCAGGCCATTGAGCTGGCCAGGGCTTTTTCAGGGGGCAAAATTAATAAAAAAGAAATTATGTATAAGTTGTCAGAGCTTGGTTTTGAATTAAAGGAAATTGATTTGAAGAACAAGAAGCTTGTGGTTAAGCTCAGGAATTAGTATCTGTTTTGGCCGGAAAAGGCAAAGGAGTTGCAGAGGTTTACTTTTCCTCTGCCGTCTCTGCTTCCTCTATCTCTCTTTCGTCTACTATGAATACGTCGCTTACAGCTGTTACCGCAGAATATGGGATTTTTATTACGCGGTCCTTTGAACTAATCCTTTTTAGGAACTTGCTGTCCCTGTCAAGTTCAACGAGAAGGTGCTCTATCTCGCCGTTGTTCTCGTCAATCATAAGGTCTGAAAGCTTTCCGACCTCGTCCCCCCTATTGGTTATTACCTTCTTTGTTGCAAGCTGCCTTGCGATAGTGTATTTGTACATTCCTATTTCACCCGTTAACCTTTTAGAATTCTAATAGATAAAAGCCTAACTTCTTTATAAATTTATCGCGAAAAGCAATTCTACATAAAGGGTTTTTTTAAATATTTGCCCTTTTCTTTTGAATATGAAGGCCCCAGAACACTATATCCCAAAGCAAACAATTTCAATGCTCAAGAGGCAGCACTATGGTCTCTATGGCCACTCAGCTTCCAAGCTCTGCCACTGGACCAAGGCCTCTCTCACCAAAGGCCAGGTTTGCTACAAGCAAAAGTTTTACGGAATTCAATCCCACCGCTGCCTCCAGATGACTCCGGCAGTTGCATGGTGCCAGCAGAATTGCCAGTTTTGCTGGCGTCCCCTAACCAAACCAGAGCCCTTTCCCAATGATTTCTCTGAACCAAGGGAGATTGTTGGGGAGAGCATTGCAAAGCAGCGCGTTCTCCTTTCAGGATACGGTGCTCTGAGAGAGCAAATTGGGGAGAAAAAGCTTGAGGAGGTGATGAACCCAAACCAGGTGGCCATTTCCCTTGCGGGCGAACCCACTCTCTACCCCAAACTCCCTGAGCTCGTGAAAGAATACAAGAAGAACGGCTTCACATCATTCGTTGTTTCCAACGGTCTTGACACTGAAATGTTCTCCAAGCTCAAGCCAACCCAGCTTTACCTTTCGCTTGAGGCCCCGAATGAAGGACTTCACCGCAAAATCAATGCCCCCTCAATTAAGGGCTCCTGGGAAAAAATCAATACTTCCCTTGAGGCAATGCCCTCAATTAAAACTAGGAAAGCAATTCGCATTACAGCAATCAACGGCCTGAACATGAATCACGAAAAGGAATTTGCCTCTCTCATCGAAAAGGCGCGACCCGATTTTTTAGAGGTAAAGGCATACATGTTTATTGGATACTCAAGGCAACGCCTTTTGGAGGAAAACATGCCTTTTCACCCCCAGGTTTTGGAGTTTGCAGAAAAAATTAATAAGCACCTTGGTTATACTATTGCTGGAGAAAGCAAACCCTCCCGTGTGGTTTTGCTTTCAAGCGGTAAAAAGAAAACAGGGATTGATTAACGTGGCTGAAAAGGTTGCAAGAAAGTTCTGGTCAAGCAAGAGAATTATCACCTTCTTCCTCATACTGTTTGGAATATTTGTCGGAATGCTTGTCCAGCACTATTACCTTGAGCCGCTTCTCTCAGACGAGTGCATTGACGATTTGCGCTTCTGCAAAACACAAGTTTTAGTTCTGGACGAAGAAAATAATGCCTGCTACCAGCAAAATGATGATTTGAACACGCTCTTAAAAGAGTGCGAGCGCAATTTAGGGCTTTACCGCCAGCAGGGTTAACCTGCAAGCTAATGTTCTTCAACTTCTCCGTCTGGTTCTTTCTCTGAAAAAATCTGCGCCTGGAACTTGAACACTGAACACCCTGCCTGCCGCCAGCTTCCCGGTATAATACTTGCTTTTCTACAGCACTCATCCAAGAACGTTTCCGGGCTCCAGCTGTACTCGCTTGCAACCTGCGGAAGTAGCAGTCCCGAGTGGCCCCCTTTCTTAACTATAAGCCCGTCTTTTCCTACAATAATATCTTCAGCAATTCCGCTTTTTCCCCCGGTAATTTCTTCAGGAAGAGTCAGAATGCTTATCTCCAGCACAACCTTGTCAAGCTCGCTTGCCTGCAGCTTTGGAAACCTTGGGTCGTTGAAAGCGGCCTGTACCGCTCCCTCAATTATCGCACTCCAAACTGGCAGTATGGGGTAGGGGAATCCAATACAGCCCCTTAATTCCCTGTCAGGAAAAGTGTTGAGCGTTACAAAGCAGCCCCTTTTCTCCAAAAGCCTTTTCTTCCCAGTTTTCTCACTCAGCTTTTTGCCGCTTGCCGAAGTGTATCTAATACTCTTTCGCGCAAGAGCTATAAGCTCTGACCCGTCCTTTAATGAAAATTTTTCGTTCATATTAAAACATTTCAACGAAAGAGTTTTTTACAGTTTCTTTTAGGAAATACGCTTGCGGAATGTCCAACCACCGCGGCCGTCTCTGGTAGCATCGATATGGGCAAGTTTCCCAGTTTTTAATCTAAATCCAAAAAAGTGCGATTTTTCTTCACTTCTTATTGTGGACTCTATAGCTTCAATAACTATCTTTCGTATTCTTGGGTCCGCTTCTATTGCCTGCCGCGCTTCCTTGAAGAGATAGGCTGTAAGATTGGGATCAGCGTGTGCAATATCCAGCACTCTCTCTTTTTCTTTGCACATTTCAGTATACTTTGCTTCTACCTTTTTAACAGTCATTCCTCCCCTGCCTACATTTCTCATGTTTTCTCTCAATGATTCAATCTCTTCCCTCGTAAATATGCGAAAGCGCTTAAGGCTTTGAGGAATCGGCCTATTTTTCCATTTCCCGCCCATTACTTTAACTTCTTCCCGACTTACAAATGCCAGATTGCCACTGTAAAACATAATTGATTCTAAATCTTTATTCTTTGCAAATATGCGTTTTGTTAGCGCAGGCCTTCCAATAAACGTGGAAAGCAATCTCGTCGAACTTTTTTTGGAAAAAGAGAGCAGGTTCATCTTTAGCTTAATTAAGCGCCTCGCTCTCTTCGGCCTCGGGCCTTTTTGCTCCCCGCGCTTTCTCCGAGCCATTATAGAAACTGGAAGTGAAACTATTTTAATATTCGCTTTTTGTCGAATTGCTGCTGCGCTTAATAAATTTTTTCTTTCGTGTCTCAATTATGCTTAGCAAAACAATACTTGCAATTGTTATACTGGTTCTGCTTTCCTTCAGCGGTTGCATTAGCTCTGAACTTTCAATTCAACAGAGGCAAAAGTGCATTGAGCTTAGTAGTAGGGCCTATGCACACGTCCCTCGCTGTGAAAGCCAGCAGGAGTGTTTTGCAAAGGTTGAGCAGGAATTCTTTGGATTTAACGAAACTGTTTTCTCTTCCAAGCCAAGGGAAGAGATTTACTCATTCAAAAACAATCTTGCGGCAAGCTGGCTTTACTTCAATAAGGCAAACAAGAGTGTTTTGGCAATAAAGCAGGCTTGCTCTTCACTGCAAAACACTGGCAGCATTCCCGTTCACATAAATGAACTAAATCATTCACTCAGAATGGCCTTTAAGCACTCTGATTCGGCCTTTGAAAACGCTTTTTCGTTTGTTCTTTTTGAAAAACAGGATCTTGAAAGGGAAGACGTTGAATTAATTACCGAGGAGCCGCTTTTTGATTCCTTTGTGGCAATAAACAACAACCTCAACGATTTGGAGTCAGGCAAATCTGGCCCGCAAACTTTTGCCGGGTATTATTTGGATAACATCCACGCTTTTCAACAGCTTGTTGGCAGAACCGGCTTTTCCTCAAAAATAGTCCAGGAAAAGAATTTGCTTGACCTGCTTGAGGGCAAGGGTAAATTTGTTTCAGAGGAGGCAAAATCCCATTCACTTGAACTCCCTTTCCTCAGCGACGCGATTGATTCATTTATCACTTACTTAAACCAACTGCTTAAGCTAAGGCAGGCCGCACTGGTTCTGCCCGAATTTCCGTCCTTTGAATTCTTTCAGATTTACAGCGGCCTCTGCGGGACGGAGAACAGCTCTGCTGAAAGGTTTGCCCTTCTGGTTAAGGCAAATGCGCGGAATAGAGCTGGTCTAATACAAAGAAACACTGAGCTGGAACAGAAGTTGCAGGAAAACTTTACCGAAACCGAATTAGGGATTGCGGAGCTCTCCGCCAAATCTTTTGCAAGTTCTGACCAGGGCCTTTTCCAAAGCATTTACTCCCTTCTTGGGAAGGACAGCTCAATTGAGGCGCAACGCTTTGGAATCCAAAACCTGTCAGGATTTAACGAAAAAGCAAACGCGGAATTGGGCGCGCTTAAGTCAGAGTTTTTTAAACTGCAGAGGGCAAGCTTTTTGAACGAGCTTTCTTTGGGAAAGAAGGCAGCCCGGCTTAAGGAACTTGTTTCCAACTCAGAGCTCTTGAACGAAAACATTCACTATCTTTCAACAGAGTTTATTGAAGGAACGGCAGCAATTTGCAGGGAAAGAATAGCCCAAATAAGCACCTCTGTTTCCGATCTGGAGTTTCCTGAAAGCGCTGCATCCACCGCAAGCGACCTCAGGGCAAGAATTAAATTCAAGATAGGGCTTTTCAACAAGGCGGACAGTGGAAAATCCCTCCCCATCTGCAGAGACGTTTTGCTTGAGTTTGATTCGTTGCAGCTTGCCTTAAGCGATTTTTATTCTTTTACAGCTTCCGAAAACGCCTCTTTTGAGGAGTGCATGGCCAAAGTTCAAGCAATTCTTTTACCTGCTTCAGAGTTTGATTTATCAGATTTTGCAAGGCGTTTTGAGGCAATCAAATCAATAAAGCCGTCAGAGGAAAACATTTCAAGCCTAAATCATTTCTGCAGAATCCTTGAAGGGGATTTAGGCAATTTCCTTCGCAATGATAATTCTCTGCAGAGCGTTTTCCAAAAATACCTTTCCTGCAGAAAGGCATTTCAGGACATTACTGCACTGAAAAGCAGTTTCCCAAATGCCGTTGAAGAAAAAGATTTAACCGCCCTTTCCAAAAAGCTTTCCGGTCTTGAGAAATATTTCACAGAAAACGACGTGGTCCTTGAAATTGCTCTGCCCGCTCTTCCAGAAATTGAACTGCAACTGGACCGCCTCGAATTTGAGATTAACAGCCTTCTTTTCTCCTCCATTAGCAATGCCCTTGCCGAAAGTTTTTCCGCAAAAATTGTTCAGGATTCCATCCCTGTGCTTGGGGAACGCTCCAAGGCAGTTGCACGGCTTGTCATTGAAAATCCCGCAGGATTTGATTTGCAGGGAGAACACACATTAGTTTTTCCACTGGGTTTTGAGCTTGGTGGCCTTATTGAGGCTCCCTCACACGTAACCTCTGCAAGAGTTTCAGGAAGCGATGTTTTCATAACCGTTTCACACCTTCCTCCCGGTCTCACAGTTCTTGACTTTGCGAGCGTTGTTGAAACTTCTTTCACGGAACACACTGAACTTTTGAGCGTTGACCGCTTCCAGGCAGTTTTTAAGAAAACTATTTCAATAAATTCCGATGTCGCAATCTCAAAGCTCAGGGCAGAAATTCTGCTTTTGGACAGCCCACTTGAAACAAAAGATGTGAGGGCCTACTTCAAGGAAAGGTCTCTTGGTTTCCTGAAGCAAGGAAATGTTGTCTCACTTGATTTGGAGAACGTTTCCAACGGGGAAGAGATTTTGTTTTACTTTTCCGTGCAAAATCCAATCTCTCTTGAAACCGAGCTTCTGGAATCAAGCAAGGTAACTGAAACCAATACGATATACCGCTTTAAGCTATCTGCCGCAAACAACCTCCCTATCCCCCTTGAAAATGTGCAGATAACAGTTCCGCTGGAAATAACAGGAAACACTATAACCGTGATGGAATTTGTTGACGAAAGCGGAAAAGACGTGAAATTTAACACTCTTTCAGGCAAAAATATCGCCTTTTGGCCGGATACCCTTTTCCCTGGCCAGGAGTCCTACTACTTCTTTTTGCTTCTTGAAGTTGAGGACATTGCCTCTTTTTGGCAGCAGCAGCTTGAATCCCAGAGAGACCGTGCCCAATCACTTTCAACTTCCCGGTCCGAAGAAATCAGCGGCAAAGCCCAATCCCAGTTTGAAAAGCTTTCCTATTTCCAGGAAAGCTTTTTTGAGAGCAGGGAAAAAATAAACGAGCTTGCTGCAATAGGGGAATCATTGGACGAGCTTGAAGTAGAATTTAATCTTCTCAAACCAATCAGCTTGCCCGAGGCCGTGGAAAAGAAAGAACAAACGTTCTCAGGGGCCCCTGGTGCTGAAGCTATGGAAAGGCTTGATTCCACCGCAAAAAGAATTGACGCCCTAAATTCGCTTTTGTTTTTTTCCATTCCCTCAAAGATTATTCAATTAACCGCTTTGCTTGAAAGCGTTCAAGAGATGGACATAATCAAGGCAAAGTATGTTTCTCCAACAAGCCTTTCAAGACTGGATGGAATTGGCCTGGAGATAGAGCAGTTTCTTTCACCAAGCCTTAAGGAAAAGTTTAACGAATTCAGTTCGCTTTACAATGCCAAAAGCTACTCAGAAGCGCTTTCGCTTGCTGAAGGCTTTGCTGCCGAGCTCACCAAAAAAGAGGAAAAAGCCCTTGCTATAGATAGCGAACTGTCTAATTCTCTTAAGCATTTGGAGGAGGACGCATTCTCAAGCTTCAACTCTGCCGCAAACCTTTTCAACAGAAACAACCCTGGCGAGCAAGCCATTGCAATGCTTGAGGAAAGCGAGCTTGCACTAAAGAGCAAGGATTTCCTTCGATCAATAACCCTTTCAAGGACCGCTGTTGGAATGCTCTCCCTTGCCCCCCTTCAACCACTTCCAATTTTCCTCTTGCCAATAATTGCCGCAGGGCTTCTCGTCTTCGCAGTCCGCTTCAAGCGAAAGAAAAAGGATGAGGTAAAAACCCAGAAGCTCAAGCGGGTTCTCCGTGCATGGGAAGGTTAACGCCGGGCAAAGGAATAAAAAGCTGGCAAGCTCATATTTTAATTGAATGGCGTATCGAACTAGGAGAGACGGTAGCAGGAGGCGAGGGGCAGCCCGTAGAGCGAGAAAAAAGGTAACGCAGGGCGTTCGCGATACGATTTTGGCAAAGATTGACCACAAACGTACTGCTTTGGAGGTGCTTCGGACGGAAGGGCCTGGAAAAAACCGCCAAAAATATATCTCGAAGGTGAGGGCTTTAGAACGGGAGCTGGCGAAGCTCCATGCCCAGATCGACCGCCTTTACTAATTTTAATCCACCTAACCTATTTCCCAAATTGGATGTACAGGTAAACCGCAATTCCCACTATCAGCAGCGCGATCCCGCCCCAGAATTCAAGCGGGATTTCCTGCTTTTCAAACACTAGGGAGGCCTGGTTGCACTTACTTTCGCTGAGGTTCAAATCCCTGTACACCACCCTGCAGCCAATCTTGTAGTCGCCTTCCTGGTTTCCCCTCACGCTGAATCCAAGGTTTTTTGTTTCCCCCGGGAAGAGGACGTCTATCATGCTTTCGGGTTCTTCAACAAGTGAAATCCCCTCAGGGAGCTCCAAATAAACTCCCAGATTGAACAAAGCGTCCCTGCCCTCGTTCTTGACGGCAAGCTGCATCTCGCTTGTGTCCCCAACAAGGTTTATTTCCCTGTCCTTTATCACAAAAGCGTTTACCTTCCTCTCGGGTTCCTTTACATTGATTGTGACCATTTCGCCAAACTTCTGCTTCTGCTCGCCAAACCCGTTGTCATAGTACAGAATTGCGGGCGGGAGCGAAATGCTTCCAAGAACTCTTGGCTTGATTGAATACCTAAGCTCAACACTTTCGCCGGCCCCAATGCTTCCAACAAACTGGGTGCTGCCGTCCACCACCACATAGGCCTCTTTGTCCTCGGCAAGCTTTCTTGCGTGCTTCATTTCAACCAAGCCGGCATCACTACCATAATTATGTAGAAGTAATGCAATCTCCACTCTCTCGCCAATTAGCGGGGTTGCGTTGTCCGCCAGTTCCACAAAGGCCCCGTCCTGCGAGAAGTCAGCCAGCCTGTAAATTCCTACCTTTGATTCGGCCTTCAGCACGCTTTTGGTAACGTCAACGCTGTTGTTCAAGCAGAGCTCAAGCCTGTTTTCCCCTTCTTTCAACAACTCTTTTGGAAGGCTGGCCCTTAACCAGCAGCTTGCCTCGCATGCAAACTCCTCAGTAAGGTAAGAACTAACCTTTTCACCGTTCAGCTCAGTTTCAACATAAAATTTCTTGCCCTTTATCGGAAGAAGCAGCATGTGCAGCGAGGCAATGGCATAATTGCCCTCTGCATTAAAATCAGCATCATTTGGAAACACAAACCTTATCTCTGTGCATTCCCTTGTTTCAGGGCCGTCAACAGTAAAATCGGGATACCCCATTTCCCCAAAGCTTCTCTCAAAAACCACTGCCCCAAAACACTGACCTGCCAGGACCAACAGCCCCAAAAGCAAAAAATGCCACTTATTCATAACTTCCATCTCTTTTCCAACTCTCTAATTATATGGTTGGTTGTTTCTTTAATAGTTTTCTTGCACTCAACCTCAAGCACCTTTTTCTCAGGATAGCGCCTCAAAATGTGCTTTTTGCAGTAGTCAATGCCCTCGCAGAACACATTATCCTGGATTTTTTCAGCAATATATCCGCCCCCCTCCAGCCTTGCCTGCAACAATTCAGGGTGAAGCCTTAGCACAACAACAGCGTCAACCTTCAGCTTGGTCTCGCAGAGCAGGTGCCCTTCAACAATCAGATTCTTTTCCCTTCCCAGAACCTGGTTAAGTGCCTTTTGCAGTTTTCCAAGCGGAACAACAAGCTCTTCATTTTGGGAATCCCACTTTCCAATTGCCTGCTCTACGGCAAATTCCTTCTCGTTCACAACCCTGCATTTCAGGCTTTTGCCAAGGGCCTTTGCAATGCGTGTTTTCCCAACTCCAGGGGACCCGGTTACCATTATGCGCATATTATGCTTTCTGGCAGAAATCCTTTAAAACAAATGAATTCCCTCTAATGGGGTGATAGAGGGGAATTACCTGCCAACGCACTTCTTGGAAAAAGCAGTCTGTGCATCAGTCAGGGTAATGCCCCCTCTACTCAGAGTCTTGCCTAGCTCGGATGCCTTTTGAAAAGACAATTTGCCATTTTCTGAAACAAAGTTTGTCCTCATTGCAATCCGCTCGGTTATATAATATACTAAGTTATTTATATACTTTTCGCTTGAAAAAGCCCAATTTGACCTTCTTTTCACCTTTACCAGTTTATTAGGGATTTATGAAGAAAAAAAAGCCCAATTTGGCCTTGTTTTTTATGTAGATTTACCTTTTTTTGGCGAAATTTTTTTTCTGAAAAAATTCCAAAAATTGGCGTTATGTAGATGTTATCGTATAGGGAATAATCTATTTCCTTAGGAAACAATATTTTGCTTAAAATAAACTATTCTTTGACGCCACTGTGCAAAAGCGCCAATTTAGGGGCGATAGGTTAATTAATCACTTTTACTTATGTTCTATTGGTGAAACTGTTGTTTAAGGATCTTGCGCTGCTGGTGTTTTTTTCAATCTTGTTCTTTTTAGTGCATGGGGTGATTGTGCCTCCTCCTAATTACTATGATGGCTATGACTGTGATGGTCATGGTTGTGACGGCTATGGCTATGATGGCTATTACGATGATGGTTATGACTGTGATGGCTATAGCTGTGATGGCTATTACGATGATGGTTATGATTGTGATGGTTATGGTTGTGACGGCTATGACTGTGAGCTCATAAATCCAATTGAAAAGGTTACTATTCGGTTGGGCACTCTTGAGAAAAAGGGCACTGCTAAGAAAAAGGGTATTCCTGAGCAAAGCCAGGAGAACTGGCTGAAGAACCGAGGTTTTCCAAGCGACTACCTTAAGATTGGTTTAGGTTCGGATCGGACAAAGTGCGCAAATTGCAATGGATGGAAGGATGTTGACGGTTTGATTAGGGGGGCTGTGGGACTTTCTGGTAAGGGGTCTGATGAATTGGTGTGCGAAGCCATTGTTGATGCTAGTAGTGGACCGCCTGCCGTCAATTACGTACTCTCTTTTATCGTGGAGTATCAGGATCCTGCCGAGAACGGGGGCGATTTTGGCGATGGAGAAGAGTTCTGGACGAAGAACCTTGACGTGGCGGAGAGACTTGACAAGAGCTGTATCTACAAAGACTACAAGTATCATTGCAGGGCAGAAATTCCCCAGGAAAAAATCGAGCGCGGCGAGAACATTCGTTGCGACGCAGCACTAGTTATCTATAGAGTTCCCAGTGAAGACGCCTACCATGAGATGACCAGCGAGAAGACCTTTGCTGTTGCAAAGCACAACTTTTACTTTTTCCCGGTGAATTACCCTGGTGGCGCAATTTCCTGGCTTTCAGAATTTGTAGTTGGTGAATTCATTGACTTTGCAAGGCCTAAAAACCCTAATCTTGGCGGCGAGGACATAAAGCCAGTTCCTTTTACTAAATTCAAATTTGATTTAAAAAACAGTGATTATGAGATTATAACAACAAAACAAACTACTGCCGAGTTGCCTAAGAACACTGAGCTTTTTTGTATGAAGGGTGTTGATAATCTGGAATTTGAAAATAGGCGGGGGACGAAGTTAAAGGCCAGCATAAAATTAGGGGACGGTGGCGTTGTAGAGTATATCCAGGTGGAAGCAGAGATTCTTAAAAACGGGTCAAGGCTTAAGCTGAGGAATCTGGCTGGCAAAAGGGTAGATAACCGGTCTTACTTGTATGACCCATATATCTTTGTCGGCGGCACCCCTGGCTTGTTAGGCGGTTCTTCAATTGCCAACAGCGACATATTTGTTGATTCCACCGAGGACGAGTTTATTCCCATTGTTCTTCACGAGCTTGGGCATTTCTTTAGTTTCAGAGATGAGTATTTGGAATCCGTCTGGGATGCACAAAAATTATTGGGTGCCCAGTACAACGAGTTTCCAACGGAGGGTTATACCCTAATAGATAATGCGTTGGGCAACAGGCCCTGTTATAGTAGGATACTGACAGACCCGTTTGGCGATTTTGTGGCTCCTTGTAACCCACCGTTTAATGGTATGCTTTTTGCGGGCAAAAGGTTCGGCACCGACGGCACCGAAAGAAGCATTATGGGAGCGGGAAATTTAACTTCCTGTGACCCATCGATATTCACGGGCTATGTTTATCCCGCCCCTCTTGTAATCAACTGCAAGCCATACGATGAGGTGATTGGATGAAACCAGTTCACATTGCGTTGCTTGTTTCCCTGTTGTTGTTTGCAGTTGTCTTAAGCGGCTGCGTAAATCCATCGGTGTGCGGCAACGGCATTTGTGAGCTGGGGGAGAGTTATAAGAACTGTCCTGTTGAGAGTGGGGGGGACTGCCCCCCGCCAGAATTGTGTGGTGATGGCCAGTGCGATACCGTTTCAGGTGAAAACCACGATAACTGCCCAGAGGATTGCGTTCAGCCGGAAACGCATTCTGAGTGCATAGATTACCAATGCGTGCTGGTGAGTGAACCTGGAATTAGTGGTTGTTCGGTTGATGCCGATTGTTTCCTTGGACTTCCTTCCGCTGCGCAGGCGGAGTCAATCGAGCTTGGGTTGCTGGTTTCCGATGCAGGGAAAGTGACGCTGTCCTCTTTAATGGCATCACCTTCCCTGCCAACTGATGAGTTGTCTGGCGCCCCAGTAAACGATGATGGCTATTTTTCCTTGGCTGTTACCACTGCAACCGGCATAGGTTACTATTCGTTTAAGCCGGAATTTATGCTGTTCACAAACCCCCCCATAATCCTTGACGAAACCATTTATCCTGTTAGCATTCCCTTTTTCGGGGCTCGAACAATTGATGTTGACTTTGAGGGTTCTGAAAGGCTTTCTTTGAATATTCCTTTCTTATTGTGCAATAGCAATTCTGTTTGCGACAGCTACGAGAACTTTTTCTCCTGCCCAAGCGATTGCACTGATGCTTATGCCGAGGACGATATTTGCAATTCAGAGTATGATGACTACTACTGTGATTGGGATTGTTACTGGACCGACGGGGACGAAACTGACCCGGAGGCAGGGGAGTGCTTCAAGCCAAACTGCAATGATGGGGTAATGAATGGCGAAGAAGTGGGCGTGGATTGCGGCGGGCCCTGCAAAGAGTGCTGATTTTATCTCAGCCTTACTGCGTCCAGGTTTCTCATTGCGGTTGCGCTTATTCCCAGCTTGCTTGAAATGAATCTTGAGAAATCGGTAACGCTTGTTTTGTCGCCGTGGTTTAAGAGAATCTTTTTTGGCTTTGGTTTCAATGACCTTATAAAGTTTATCAGCTGGTTTCTGTCGCTGTGCCCTGAAAAGCCCTCTATTGTTTCAACCCTCATTTGGATGTTCATTGCCCTTGTTTTTCCGTTCTTGTCGGTTATTGGGGTTGAGCTTACGCCTGACTGAATCTTTCTTCCAAGGCTTCCCTCCCCCTGGTATCCAACAAATATCAGGCAGTTGTCAGGGTTTTCGGCAAGCATGTGCAGGTATGCAACGCTTGGGCCCCCTGTCAGCATTCCGCTTGAGGCAATTATTATCACGCCCTTTTCTGCGGCGAGCTCTTCCCTGTTCTTTCCGTTCGCGCTTTCAAAGATTTCTGCGTTGAACGGGCTGTCGTTCTGCAGCACTCTTCTCTGAACGCCCTTTCTGAGTTTTTCAGGGTAAGCGGTGTGGATTGCGCTTGCCTCTCTTGTCATTCCGTCAACGTAACATTTTGCGTCAAGCAGGCCTTGTTTGTAGAAGTTTTCCAGAACAAGCATTATTTCCTGGCCTCTTCCAACTGCAAAAACCGGAATCAGAACGTTTCCGTCCCTTTGCAGTGTTTCCTTGAGAACCATTAGCAGCCTGTCCTCCGCTTCTTGCCTGTCTGGCTGCACTCCGTTCTTTCCACCGTAGGTGCTTTCAAGTATTAGTGTTTCAAGCCTTGGATACTTTATGTCAACGTTGTTGAACAGTCTTGTGAATCCAAATTTAAAGTCTCCGCTGTAAACCAGGTTGTGGGCACCCTCTCCAATGTGCAGGTGCACTGAGCTGCTTCCAAGAATGTGCGCTGCGTTGTGCAGGGTAAGCCTTATGTCTGGGGCAATGTCTGTTACTTCGCGGTAATCGCGTGGAATGCAGTGAATTACTGTTTCCTTAACGTCCTTTTCGTTGTAGACCGGTTCCTTTCCCTCTTTTACTGAGATATCTATTCCGTCAAACTGCAGTAGTGTCATCAAATCGCGGGTTGGGGCTGTGCAGTAGACCGGGCCGCGGTACCCGCTTTTGTAAAGGTATGGTACAAAGCCTGAGTGGTCCATGTGGGCGTGCGTTACTATTACTGCGTCAAGTTCTGTTAGGGGGAAGTGAAGTGTTTCAAGGTAGGGGTATGGTTTTTCCCTTGAGGCAACGTTTATCCCGCAGTCCATTAGTATTTTGGTATGCGGAGTTTCAACAAATATTGAACTTCTTCCAACCTGCCTGAATCCCCCAAGTGCCTCTAGCCTTACCCAGTCGTCCCTGCTTGGTTCAATGTCTCGGTAAATTTTTTCCGCGGTTTCCTTCAGAATCTTTTTCCTTTCCGCTGCGTGCGAGTGCAGGTGATGCCTTATTCCCCTCAAAATATCAGAGTTCTGTGTTGGAGCCCTGATTATGTTTGGCGTCCAGCCTGTTTCAAGAGTTATTTTCTTGCTGGTTTCACCGTGTTTTCCAATTACCAGGCCTGGTTTTATTGCCTCAATTGTTACTTCTGAGAACGGCGCTTCAAAGCTTACATTTTTTACGTCTGCGTCCTCTGGGATTATTTTCATTATTTTTTCCTTTGCCTCCTCTTTTTCAATGAGCAGGCTTTTGTCTGTTCTGATGTTTATCCTTTTCTTGAGCTCGGATGCTATGTTTGCAACATATCTTTCGTTCTCAAAAAAAGTTTTTGGGTTGTTTGTGTAGATGGCAATTTCTGGCCCCTCCATCTCAATTTTGGTTACTTCTGACTTGTTTGGAAGGGTGCTTTCCACTACCCGTTTTACATCTTCTAGTATCTTCATGGTAAGCCATTCTCCTTAAATTCTGAGAAATAATACCTAAAGGCATTACCTGGCCAGGAAAACCCAATTCCCTTATGCTTTCTCTGGCTGGTTAAAAGTTTGAACTTCGCTTTCGCTCAGTTCTCTTGTTCCCTTTTCGTCTATGACCATTACGCTTACGCCTTTTCCGCCGGAATATATGTCCCTTTTCTTTCCCGCATTTATTGCCTTTATTGCAAGGGCAATTCCCTCTGCTTCACTCATTCCCTTCTTGTAGTTTTGGTCAAGGGTTGTCAAAGCAAGCTCTGTTCCAGATCCGCTTACTGCGTAAGTGTTTCTTTCAAGAACCCCACCGTAGGGCGTGAGCTCAAAAAGCTCTGGCTTTTTGTTCAGTCCGCCGAGAATGAACTGCACTGAGAACGGAAAATACCTGTTTGAATTCAGCACGTTTGCAAGATAGCTTGCAAGCGCCCTTGGCGTTATATGTGTGTTTCTTTCAATCTCGTACAGTCCTGCGTGGCTTCTCAGGAATCTTATTACCGTCAAGCTGTCTCCAACAGAGCCGGCGTTTGTTGCGCCAATCTTGTCAGTTATCTTGTACAGCTTTTTGCTGTCCTCGTCGTAAGCCAGGTGGCCCATGCTTGCTCTTTTGTCTGCTGCAAGCACAACTCCATCCTTTGTTATCAACCCTACGGTTGTGGTGCCGGTTTTTAAGTCATTTTCCAAGTAATTCACCCAAAAAACCTGATTTACAATCAGCTGAGCCTCTGATTTACTTTCTAAAGGCAAATATTTAAAAAAGATTGTTTCCCGCTTTTCCCTAGGTTTCTTTCTCTTCTTTTGCGGTCTCTTTTTTCTCACTTTTGCCCTGTTCCTTCTCAAATTCCTCCACAAACCTTACCTTGTCAATTCCCTTAACGTGTTTTGTGACAAGGTCTGAAAACCTTTTTTTTATTGGGGCAAGCGCGGCAGTGTACTTTGCGTCAAGCCCTATCTCAACTGTCTTCTCTTTCACCTTAATGCTTCTTCCCTTTTTTGGAATCACTCCAAAGTACTTTTCAAAGAGCGCGTTAACCTGTTCCTTTGCGCCCTTTACCTCTCTCTCAATCTTTACCTCGTACTCCAGCTCCTTTCCAGCAAGCGGGTGGTTAAAATCAACCCTTACTCTTCCACCGCTTACGCTCTGCACCCTTCCCTGTCTTCCGTCAATTTCAACAATAAGGCCTGGGACTGGTTGCATCTTCTGCTTTTTGAACTCGCGCAGCGGAATAACAGCAATAAGCTTTGAGTTTCTTTCCCCGTAGGCGTCGGCCGGAGAAAGCTTAACAGTTTTCCCCTCCTCTCCAACCTTTATTTCCTTCAGCGCGCTATCAAGCCCCTTCAGCAGCTCGCCCTCACCAATAATCGCGATTACCGGGACATACCTTGCCTTTGGGCTGAAGACGCCTGCGTCAACCGCCTTCTTTTCAACGGTTGTGTCAAAAACCTCGTTGCTTGCCACAATCCTTCCTGTGTAATTGACCGCAACAATGCTTCCCTCTTTCAAATAAAACCACCAAAAAAATTCAAAAAATGAGAATTTCCAATTAACTATTTTCTGCAGGCAAAGTTATTTAAACCAAGTCATTGCCCCCGAAACCGGCCAAAAACCACCCACCAGAACAATTATAATCAACAAAAGCGTAATTTTTGCACACCGTTGATTTACATGAATTTCAAAAAAGTTTTTCTACTGGCTTTCGCACTATTAATTCTTGCCACCGGGGCGTTTGCGTACACTGTGAATTGGGCTGGTTTTTATTCCACAGGCGGTGCCGAGTGCGCCAAGGTTGGCAGGGACTGCCTAAGCAACTGTTCAGCCAGGACTGCCAGTGGCAGTGCCACCTGTTCAGACAGTGTAGCTGGGTCCCCCACTATCTGGTCTGGTTTGTATTCTTCCGGTGACCATGCCTGCACCAAGATTGGAAGGAATTGTATAAGGGCGTATAGGGCTCAGGGAGAGGCCCTTGCTTGTAATAATCGTAGTTATGCGATTGGAACTGCTTTGTGTTCTTTGAATGCTGAAGGTTCTCCCACTTCTTGGTCTGGTATTTTTTCTTCTGGTGACCATGCCTGCACCAAGATTGGAAGGTGTTGCTTGAAGGCTTTTACTTCTCAGGGTTTGTCGATTCTTTGTAATAATCGTAGTTATGCGATTGGAAACGCTTTGTGTTCTTTGGCTTCTTCCGGTTCTCCCACTTCTTGGTCTGGTATTTTTTCTTCTGGTGACCATGCCTGCACTAAGATTGGAAGGTGTTGCATAGAGGCTTTTACTTCTCAGGGTATGCCGATTCTTTGTAATAATCGTAGTTATGCGATTGGCAATGCCGTATGTTCTTCGTCTGTTGTTGGTTCCCCGGTGAGTTGGTCTGGTCATTTTTCCAGTGGCAATGCCGAGTGCGCTAGTACTGGTAAGGCTTGTTGGAAGGTTTTTAATTCTCAGGCCCTGCCCCGCATCTGTTCTTATGCTAGTGATTCAATGGGAGACGCCCTTTGTTCTAACACTCAGACCTGTCCGGCCCCGCCGGTTATTGACACTTCTGACCCTTGCGTAGTTTGCCAGTGTACAAGTGGGGTGTGCTGTGACGGTTGCAATTTCAGGTCAGCGGGAACGGTTTGTGACACCCAAAACCAGAATGTTTGTGCCGGGGGCGCGTGTGGGAATGATTGGGTATCTCAAAGGAAAACACGCACCTGCACTGGGGGCAATGCCAATTGCACAGGCGGTTGGAGTGGGTGGGTTACCCAAAGCACAATTCAGAATTGTTCTGCTGAGCAAAAGTGTTCGGCTTCTGTGCCGCACTGCGTAAACGATCCGAGTTGTATTCCTTGTACGGATGATTGTTCTGCCGGTGACCCCGATGTCTGTTCCCCTGGCTTTCCTTCCACTTCTGTGATTCAGTGTGGCTATTTTGATGCAGACCCTTGTTTGGACTTGGCTACTGTCCCGTGTGGTTTCGGCTTGCTCTGTTTTGGGGGAAGCTGCCTTGGCTGTACTCCAGGGGCCTGGGTTGATGCGGGATGCGAGCAAGGGGGCTGTGCAGCAGGCCAAATGTATCAAACAAGGACCAATGCTGGATTTTGCCCGTTTGAGCCAACCGAACAGTGTGCCGTCGCGCCAAGCAAGTGCCAGTGCTCCCTGGGAGAGACCGGCTGTGTCCCGGCTGCCGGGGGGGAGGGTACCGACAGTTGGGCTTGCCAGGCTGTTGGACTGGAGCTTCACAAGGTTGCAACTGATTGCGGTGTGGCAGAGCAGGGCACGTGGGGTGACAATTATTGTAAGAGCGGTGACGTTTACAGGAAGCGAACAGATACTGCAAGGGGCTGCCAGGTACCTTCTGGTTCGTGTTATGAAACCACTACTGATGTGGAAGAGCTTGTGGAGGATTGCTCTGGTTCAAATCTCTGCGGTACAATCCAATGCGTCCTCGGTAGCCCAAATTCGGCTTACTGTGGATTGATTCCTGACCCGGCCTACGGGCTGCTTAGCTATTGGAAGTTTGAAGAGGGGGTGGGAGGCACGGCTACCGATTCCTCTGGGAATAGTCATGACGCAACGATAAATGGTGCGACATTGGACCAGGTTGGACAGGTTGGGAAGGCATTTAGTTTCAGTGGCAGTGCAGAGAACAGCGTAACTGTAACAAGTAGTGATTGGGCGTTTACAGACGAGGATTTTTCCATTACTGGTTGGGCAAATTGAATGATGTTTCTGAGGATAAAACTTTAGTGCAATTTTCTGATTCTGGGTGGACGCTGCTCTACTTTGACCATGATACGGGGTGGACGTTTGATCAGGATAACGACGACCCATTCAATACTTTTGTGCAGGAATGTGATAGCGACCCTGGCTGTACAAGCACGGAAGCAGGAGAGTGGACGTTTGTTACGCTTACGAGAGAAGGGGATGAATGGAGCATTTTTGCAAATGGAGTGTTGCTGAAGTCTCGTACTGAGACCCGCGATCTTCCAGGGGCAGAAGACGTATCAATTGGTTATGGGGACGAATATGACTTAGGGGGGCATTATTTTGATGGTTTGATTGACGAGGTTGCGATTTGGGACCACGCTTTACCGATTGAAGAGATTGGAAGGCATTACTGCAATGGGTTGGAAGGCAAAGGGTATTGTGTGGGGGGCGGTGACGATTCTTGCGTTTGTGTTCCGGAAACCTGCGTTTCCCTTGGAAAGACTTGTGGCGATTGGCCTGACGGTTGTGGAGGCACTTTGAATTGCGGCCTTCCTTGTGCAATTACATGTAACGATGATTCAGAGTGCAACGATTTTGACCCTTGTACGCATAACATTTGTATTGATCCAGGGCTTCCTTCTTCGGTGTGCGATTATTCCACTCCTGTTCCCGATTTACCGCCAACATCTTGCTCTGATGACGGAGACGTTTGCACGCTGGATATTTGTGTTGTGGGGGTTTGTGACCATCCGCCAATCCCAAATGACTGCGGTGCAAGAGAGTGTGGCCCTTCCCCGTCCGGCTGCGTTGCCTCGTGTGGAACCTGCTTGCCTAGTGAGAGTTGTATTTCAAACATGTGTGTGTCCTCATCCGGCCCACTTGCTTCAATTGTTTCCCTGACTGCTGATTCGCCTGTTTATTCTGGTGACACTGTAAACATTGAGTTGGTGATTTCTAAGGAACGTGTTCCGAAAGCTGTTGAGATTCGTGATGTCCTAACAAACGTGTTTGTTGCAGATGTTTTGTTTGGTGCAATTCCACGTACAACGCACAATCTTTCATTTGACACCGCTGGCCTGGAGGGCAATTTTAAGGTTGTTGCTTCTATTGATCCGCCCTGTGGAATTTGCGAGATGAGTGCAATCTTTTCGGTTGTTCCGGTGGCAGAGCCCGTAAGCATTCCTGAAGTTAGTCCCCTGGTCGTAATTCTTGTGGCTTTTGGGGTTCTGGCAATCGCAGGGCTTGGAAAAGACAATTAGTTTAAAACCTTACTTACTACTAATCCTTAAAACAGTTATTCAACGCAATTTTGGATGGTTTCAATGGACAAGCTAAAGTTTGGCGCGCTATTTATTTCCGTTTTCTTTGTAGTCAGCATTATTGCCTCCGGTTTCCTTTACACCCCACCGCCAATTGACAAGGAGCCCACAGACCAGCTTCCTGACATTAACCCAACGCAGATTTCAATGCAGGCAGAGAATGTGGAGGCGCGGGTAGTTCTGCTTCTTCCAAAGCTAAGGGTTGGCGCGGCAGCAAAGGAAACAAATGACATTTCCAGCATTGACTCAAGCATTTACGCAATCCAGGGGGTAAAGCGCGTTGTAAGTCGTTACAGTATGTCAGATGAGACTGAGTTTGGGACAGGCCTTATTTACATTGCAGACGTCCAGCTTTCAGGTGATGCCGATGCCGAGCAGGTTTTTTCACAGGTGCAGCAGATAGAGTCGCTGGAGGCGGTTGACGGGTTTGCATCTGCCCTAGTTTCCATTCCAGAGGAAATTGAGTTCACAAACCCTGATTTGAATGTTTCAAAGTTTCAGTCGCTGAAGAGAAACGAAACAGAGGCGCTGGTTTCGTTTGAAACAATCAGGGAGGACCAGATTTTGGTCAGCATTTCTGCAACATTTATCGGGCTTGATGCGATAGATGTTGTAGCGTTTGAAGTGGAGAACCTTGCCGCCGCGCCAAGCTTTGGTGAGTCAACGCTGGAGGCGGAGGTTGCCTCGCTTGACACAATAATGCTTGTTGACATTAAAACCGATTACTCCGGGCTTGCAGGGCTTGAGGCAGTTGAGCAGGGCATTGCTTCTCTTGCGCAGGTTTCGGACCTAAACCTTACAGAACCCTTCCTTGATGCAAAACTCTCACTCTCCGCCGACGGAAACATTTCGGAAGAAACAGCTTCAGACCTCAACGCTTTCCTTCACAGCCTCAGTGACGACGTAATTTTCTACAACCTCTCCAACTTTAACGCCTCGCTTTTCTTTGAGCAGGGAACAGGCCTGCAGCCTGTGAGGGATTCCCTTGAGGCAAAGCTTGAAGAGCTTGGGCTGGGTGAAATCACCCTCCGCGAATCAATTGGCCACGCTTACCTTGAGCTTGAGCTTGTCAGCGGCGAATCAGCCCCGCTTGCTGAAATTGAGGAACTGCTTGCGGCAAACGGCTTTGACGAGTTTTCAAGCGTGCAACCTGGAAAGATTTCCCTTGCGGAAGTTGAAACAGAGTTTGGGTCATTTGAGATAGATTCAGGGCTTGTTGATTCGGGCTTTGTAAAATCGCACTCTGTTGGAGACAAAGCCCAGGTCAGCGTAACCTACTCAATTGTAAGGGGCCAACTCTCTGAAATCGGCGCCGTTGAAGTCAGTTAACCTCTTCCTTTTTTCCATTTTCCCATGAGAATGCAAAACACTAATAAGGGTTTCCGGCGAATAAAAATATATGGTGCCTGCTTTCCAGAAACAAAACATTACTGTTGTAATTCCCGTTCTTAACGAGGAGAAAACCCTGGCAGAGGTTATTGACCGCGCCAGGCCTTTCTGCAGCAGTGTCCTTGTGGTGCTTTCAAAAAAGTCAAGCGATGGCTCTCGCGAAATAGCGCAGGGCAAGAAAGTCAAGCTAATTGTGGACAACGGGGTTGGAAAGGGAGACGCTTTGAGGTGCGCAATAGATGAAGTTTCCGATGGAACAATTGTTTTCATTGACTCTGACGGTTCCCACCTTCCGGAGGACATTCCAAAGATTGTTGCGCCGATAACCGCCGGCGATGCCCAGATGGTAATTGCCTCCAGGTTTCTTGGCGGATCAGAGGAGCTGCACGGCGACCTTGACAAGTTTTTGAGGATGTTCTTTTCACAGTGCATAGCGTTGATCATAAACCTGCGTTTTGGTTCAGAGATAATGGACACGCAAAACGGTTTCAGGGCAATCACTGCTCCCGCCGCCAAATCCCTGCAACTGTGCTCAAAGCACACTGAGGTAGAAACAGAGATGGTTATGAAGTCTCTTAAGAAAGGCTACACAATTCTTGAAGTGCCGAGCAGGGAGCTGAAAAGGCGCTTTGGGGAATCAAACATTAGCCTGTGGAAGCACGGCTGGAAATATGCCTGGACTGTGTTAAGGAATCTGGTATGAGCAAAAAGGTTCTTGTGTTGAATCCGCCTGCTGGAAATTTGCGGTTCAGCAGGGACGGCAGGTGCCAGAGTGATGAAAGCACCTGGCTGGACACGTTCCCCCCGACAACATTGGCAAGCGTTGCAGGTACTGTGCGTGAGAAGCACAAGGTGCTGCTCCTGGACTGCATTGGCAGCAGGCTCTCCTACAAGGGGTGCATTGCCAGGGCCTCAAGTTTCAAGCCAGATTTCACAATCTTGAATACCGCTACCCCAACCATTGCCTCTGACTTGGAAATCGCGGCAGCGATAAAGGAAAGTACTGGCTCAAAAATTATTGCGTACGGCGTGCACATAACCGCCTGCAGCAAGGCTGTGTTGAAGGATTTCCCGCAGATTGATTTCGCTGTTTTGGGGGAGCCTGAAACCCCTGTGATGAGCATTCTTTCAGGAAAGCCGAAAGTGAGGGGGGTCGCAATGCCTGGCTTTAACGGGGGTATATGGCAGGAACCCAATCTTGACGCACTGCCCTTCCCTGCATACGATCTCTTGCCATCCTATACTTACCCCTTGACCGATGAGAAATGGATGTTTGTAAGGAGCGGCAGGGGCTGCCCCTTCAGTTGCAGCTACTGCGTAATGCCCTTAATGTCCGGAAGGAAGCTGCGTTATCATTCACCCGATTACATGGTAAACCAGATGAAGTGGCTCGCCAAAAAGCTGAACACAAGGCTTTTCATGTTCTGGGATGAGCTGGCCACCTTCAACAAAGAAAGAATGCTTGAGCTTTGTGAAAAGATTGTCAGAGATGGGCTGCACAGGGAATGCAGGTGGTTCTGCACAACGCGGGTTGACTGCTTTGATGTGGAACTGGCCAAAGGCATGCGCAGGGCCGGATGCAGAATGATTTCCTTTGGCTTTGAGTCCGGTTCACAGTCCGTTCTTGACAGAAACGGGAAGGGAACAAGAGTTGGGCAGGCTGCAAGGGCGGTTGCTGCCGCAAAGGGCCAGGGCCTTAAAACAATTGGGCATTTTATAATTGGCCTGCCTGGCTCAAGCCCTGAAACGGCAAGGGCAACTATTGAGCTGTCCAAGAAGTTGAAGCTGAACTTTGCCCAGTTCTATGTCGCAACCCCTTTCCCTGGAAGCGAATTTTACAGGGAGGCTGTCAAAAACAAGTGGTTTGTTTCAGAAGACTGGAGCAAGGTGGAGCAGGGCACTGCGGTAGTGTCCTATCCAAATTTTTCCGCAGAGCAAATTAGAAAGTGGAAAAGCCGAGCATACATGAGCTTTTACCTCAGGCCTTACGCCGTTTACTCCCTGCTGTCATCAGTGTCCGTGAGAAAATTGCTTTCCCTTCCCTTGGCTGCGCTGAAGTTTCTTGCCTGGGCCCGCAAGTAGTTCTGCGCTCTTACGTTAGCTTGTACACCCCGAGGATTTTTGCCCCGCCGACATTTATTGAATAATATTCCCTATATTGATATTTTTCATAGTCCCCTCCGAGGTTGCTTAAGAAATAATCCACATTTATATTTTTATTGCCCGGATATGTTGCCCTTTTCCACCCGAGTCTTTCCCTGTCCTCTTTTGGGAGGATTTTTAGGTTCTGTTGCCCTGGCCAGTTTGCAACCCTGATTCTTATGGTTTCGCGTTGGTCGTTTTCAAGGATGTACTCAAGCCCCTGC
>JAFCCZ010000018.1 GCA_017609945.1 Candidatus Iainarchaeum sp. | reverse complement strand
GAAAAACCCTTCTTTTTGCAAAAGACCAGCACTTTATAAGCCAGATGGAGGGAAAGGTTGACAGAATAATCCTTGAAAGCGAAATTGCCGGCATTAAGAAAAAGGAGCTTGCGCAGATTGCGCTTGAATTTGACGCCCTTATTGCAGAGGGCCCGGTCATGATTGCCGTTGGAAAATATTTGGGACAGGAGCTTGCCCCAAGGGGAAAAATGCCGAAGCTCGTTCCGACAAACCCTGAAGCTGCTTTGCAGTTCCTTAAGCAGATGAGCTCTGTTACAAGGGTAACCAACAAGAAGGGAAAGTTTATGCCCGTCGTGCAGGTTGTTGTTGGAACCGAGGCAATGGATGACAAGCAGCTTGCAGAGAACGCTGTTGCCGTTTTCAACACAGTGCAGGCAAGCCTTCCCGGAAAGGCCCACAACGTAAAGAGCGTTATTGTGAAGGAATCAATGGGCCCGGCCATAAGGGTTGGAAGCAAGGGGGCACAGTAAAATGACAATCCACACCGCTCCCTGGAAAAAGGCCCAGCTTGAAGAGCTTACAAAGCTTGCAAACGAGTATCCGGTAATTGCGGTAGCAAGCCTTAGGACTTTTCCAGCCTCCCTGTTCCAGCAGCTTAGGAAAAAGCTGAGGGGCAAGGCAGAGATAAGAGTTTCAAAGACCCGCGTTATAAGAAAGGCCTTTGAGCAGTCAAGCGTTGACTCCAAAAAACTCAACAGTTACGTAAACGATTCAATTGCGATAATTTTCACTTCAATGAACCCATTCGAGATTTACGCCTTCCTCAAGAAAAACAAGGGCGATGTTGCGGCAAAAGAGGGGACCACCGCGCAGGAAGACATTGTCGTTCCGGCCGGAGACACTGGCCTGCCACCCGGCCCGGCACTCTCGGATTTGAAGGGAGCAGGACTCAAGGTAAGGGTTCAGGGTGCAACCATTTCCATTGCAGAGGACAAGGTTGTCACAAAAAAGGGGGAAGTGGTCAATGCTGCGGTTGCCGGCACGCTCTCAAAGCTTGGAATAAAGCCGCTTAAGGTCGGCTTGAACATTGTAGCGTGCTACGAAAACAAGGAAGTGTTTGAGGGCGATGTCCTAAACATTGACGAGGAAGAGACCAGAAACAATTTTATTAAGGCCTACACCCAGGCTTTCAACCTTGCGTTCAACGCAGGATACTTCATAAAGGAAATAATTCCACTGCTCTTGCAGAAGGCCTTCAGGGACTCCAAGGCAGTTGCCCTGGAGGCAGGAGTTTTCTCACCCGAAACAATTGGGGAGTTTGTTGCAAAGGCTGCAAGGCAGGCCTCTGCGCTGAATTCAAAGATCCCAGCGCAGGCCCCGGCCAAAAAGAAGAAAGAAGAGAAGGCCGAGGAAGAGCCTAAGGGAGAAGAGAAGCCAAAGGAAGAGAAGGCTGAGGCGAAGGAAGAGAAAAAGGCAGAAGAGCCCAAGGTAGAAGTGAAGAAGAAAGAACCCGCCAAGGAAGAGAAAGCGAAGGGGCTAAAGAAAGAGAAAGCGAAAGATGGCGAGGAAAAAAAGGAGTAGACTTATTCAATTGATAAATAATTGTTGATTGACTTAAGAGGTGAAAATAATGGAGTATGTATATGCGGCAATGTTGCTGCATTCGGCCGGAAAGGAAGTCAAGGAAGACGCTGTTAAGAAGGTCCTAAAGGCTGCGGAAGTTGACGCCGACAGTGCCAGAGTAAAGGCACTTGTTGCCTCACTCAAGGAAGTGAATATTGATGAGGCAATAGAGAAGGCGGCAGCTGCACCTGCAGCAGCGGCACCAGCGGCAGCGGCACCGGCGGAAGCAGGAGCGCAGGCCAAGGAAGAGAAGAAAGAGGAAGATGCCGGAAAGACAGAGGAAGAGGCAGCAGAGGGCTTGGGCAGCTTGTTTGGGTAAGCAGGCCCTTTTTCCCTTTCTTATTCTATTTTTCCAATTACCTGAGTAGTGTTAACAAATTAAAGGAAATCTTTTATAGTTCCTTAACCACAAGTATAGCTGGCGGTAGGGACACCAATTGCGTTTTGTTCAAAGAGTGCATGAGGTGATTATATTAAGGGCTCACTAGTGTCCAAGAAAGCTTTTGGTTTAACTCCGCCGGATTAGGTGGGGGCAGCAGTGGGGAAGTAAAATTCTGCCATTGCATTGCCCACCGGTCTATTAAATTTGCCTCGCAACCCGCCAAAATTCTTATTAACAACTTTGCCCCTATTTTATTCTAATCTGGTGAGAAAATGAGCAGGCAAATTCTTACACTCTTCTTCGTTCTGGCCCTAATTTCAACCGTTAGCGCGGTAATAGAGCACGACAAGCTCACGGTTTTTGCGGTAACAAACAACGATGAAACAGCCCTTTCGGCAGGGCTCTCGCTTACCATAAAGCCAGGCACCGGCAAGATTTGGAGCAGTGTAGAACCATTAATTGGCACTTCAACCCAAACAACCGAAAAGATTGCCATTAAGGTTGCTGAAAACTACTTCAAGCGAACCGACAAATTTGACTACTTTTTTGAGATTGAAAGCAGTGCCTCCCTGGTTGACGGGCCAAGCGCAGGAGCGGCAATGGGCCTTCTCGCGATTGCAATGCTGCAGAACAAGGAGCTTCCTGACAATGTTTCTGTAACCGGAACTATAACCGTTGACGGCGGAGTTGGAGCGGTCGGCGGCGTTTTCAAAAAGGCCCAGAAGGCCGCGGCAAGCGGAATTGACCTCTTTATGATTCCAAGGGGCGAGGCAAAGCAAATTGTAAAGTTTCCAGGGGGAGTTGAGTCAATTAACCTGTCGGAGTATGCAAGGGACGAGTGGGGCATAACAGTTGTTGAGGTCTCAAACATGGACGATGTCGTGAAGTATGCTTTCTCTGACATTGAAACAATTGACATTAGCGCACAAGCAGCTTTTACCCCGGACTTTGTCCCGGAAGCGATTTCCCTGTCATTGGAACTTGGGCCAATGCACTCAGTTACCTCAGATTACATCAAAAAGGCTGAAGTAGGAATTAGTGAGGCAAGGAAAGCGTTAGGCGGAACCCTTCTCACCGACCCATCAATGGTTGACGCAATGCTGTCTCTTCTCAACGAGAGCGAAAAAACCCTTGAGCAGGCAAAGCTTCTGCACGACCACAACTATCTGTACAGCGCTGCAAACTACTCTTTCCTGGCAAAGGTTAACGCCTCGCTTGTCAGGGACATAAGCGACAACCCCTCTCTGCTGGGCGGAAACTCCACAGTTTGGGACCTAAAGCTCCTTAACCTAAAGAAAGAGCTTGAGTCGGTGAAGAGAGATCTTAACACCCCTCTTCCGGTTGATTCAATTGAATGGTATATTGCTGCAAGGGAGAGGCTGAACTGGGCCGAGGAAAAAATTGAAAACCTGCTTGGGGACGGCGACACAATTGTTATCACGGTGGGAACAGAGGAAAATGAGGAGATGTCCCTTGAAAAGCTTCGCGATTTTGAGTATGCGAGCGCCTGGCTTGAGGCCGCACGCGATTTCTACACAGTTTCACTTTCCACCGACAGGCTTGTGATGCAGGACAGCCACTTTGATACGCAGCTTGACACTTACCTTGTGAACGTTGAGAATGCCCTGACAATGCTTACCGATGAGGAGAAGGAGGACGTTCTTAGGAGATACCATGCGGCAAAGATTGCCAAGGAAAAGGGGTGGACGGTTTCCGCACTGTTTGACACGGTTTCAGCTTTTGCCCTGGCGGACGCTTCGGTCTACATTAAGAACCGTGGCCTTGAGGAGCTGGATGACGAACTCAAGTCAAAGATTGAATCATTGCGGCAGGAAATGTCGGAGGACGGCAGGCAGTTTGTTTGGCCAAGGCTTTATTTGGACCACGCTTCATACTACAGCAAGGGAGTGGACTTTTACCGCTCGCAGAATGAGAACTCCCGTGCCCTTGAGATGGCAAAGAGCGGAATTTCATTGGTTTTCCTGGCAGAGAGCATGTTTAAGATAACTCAGGAAACCAAAACATACTTTGCTTCGCTTCCGCCTGAGAGGTATTTTTCAGCTTCAAGCCCAGCTGCTTTTGGTGGTGAAAAATTCGTGGTTGAATTTGTTTACCTTCTAGCGCTGCTGGCTCTAATGGCCATCATAGTGATCATCCTCCTGGTTATTCTGATGAAGCTTTCAAAGAAGCTGAAGTTGGTTGGAGGATACTCACTTAACCGTAAAATCACGGAAACTAGGAGAATGCAGGAAAATCTTGAGAAGGACCGGGCAAACAAGAAAATCTCAAAAGAGGAGTACGAACAAAGGCATATGCACTACCATGTCAAGCTTACCCACCTTCTTGACGAAATGTCCGCGCTAAGCAGGCTCCTCGTTGACCTTGACCGCGATAAGGCAATGCTGCTTGCTTTTGAGCAGGCTCTGAGAACTCTCAGGAAGCAGAAGAAAAAGAACCTTCTGGTTGAAGCAGACTACATGAAGAACTTTGACTACTACAACAAACAGATTGCATCGCTCAGGAAAGGAATTTCCGAGAAAAAGAAGCAGATTGTCCTTGCAGAGCAGCAGATGGAAGCCCAGGCAAAAGCGCCTGAGTCCAAGCAATTTAAGCCAAAGCCAGTGGTTTCCAAACTCAAGCTTGTAATCCCGGATCCAAAGCTCGCCCTTCCAAAGCCAAAGGCTAAGAAGACGGCAGCGGAGCCAGCAAGGCAAGGGAAAACCGCTGGAAAGCCAACTTTTGTTTTTGGAAAAAAGCGTCCAAAAAAGCCGGTGCTTGCAAAGAAGAAACAGGCCACCCCTAAAAAAAAGCCAAAACCAAAGAAGACCCCAAAAGCTAGCTAACCTCGGCTTCCTTTTCCTTGACTACCGTTTCCCTGAGGTTTAACCCAATAACACTGCTTTTCTGCTTGTTAAGCGCCACTCCAATTATCTGGTCTGCTTCCTTTATGAGCGGGTCGTTGTGAGTTATTGCAATGAACTGGCTCTTCTTGCTAATCTGCTTTATTATTTTCACCATTTTTATGCTGTTTTCCTTGTCAAGTGCAGCGTCTGCCTCATCAAACACGTAGAACGGCGCTGGTTCGTACAGCTGGATTGCGAAGAGGAACGCGAGAGCGGTCAGGGTCTTTTCACCGCCCGACATGCTGTCAATATTCTGCAGTGAGTTTCCCTTGTGCTTTGCCTCAATTATCAGGCCGGATTCAAGCGGGAGCTCTGGGTTTGAGAGACTTAGCAGGCCCTCCCCTGAGAACAGGTCAAGGAATGTGTTGCTAAAGTACCTGTTCAGTGACTCAAAGCAGTCCATGAAAACCGTTGTTCTCTTTACCTCTATCTTGTCAATCATTCCAAGGACCGCAACCCTTTCCTCTTCAAGCTTTTCAACCCTTCCCCTCATCTCTCTCACTTCGCCTGCGAGCTCGTTGAAGGACTCAATCGCCTTCATGTTTATTGCCCCAAGCTCTGAAACCTTTTTCTCGGTTGCAGAAAGTCTGCTCCGCAGGTCCTGCTCACTGAACTCGCTGAACCTCTTAACTTCCTTAAATTCCTCAAACTCTTCCTTTAGGTCGGAAATCCTTACCCCCAGCCCGCTGTTGTCAATGTTCACCTGATTCTCCTGCTGCTCCAGGGCCTTTGACTTCTGCTGCATTACCGCAATCTTTTCACCAATCTCTTCAGTCCTTTCCTCTAACTCCTCCTTTTTCTTGATCTTGCCCTGGGTTTCCCGCTCTGCCTTGCCAACCCCTTCCTCCAGCTCTTTTACCGCTTTCTGCATTTCACAAAGCTTTTCCTTTCCCTTCCCAATCTCGTCCTTCAGTGATGAACTCTCGCTTTCAAGCCCCTCCACCTCATTCCGGATTAGCTTGCCTTCCCTTTCAAGCCTTGAGTTCAGGGCATCGTCAATCTGCCCAAGCCTTTGCTCAATGAGTTTTTTTCTCGTGAGCGAGTCCCCCATTCTTGCGTTCAGCCTGCTTAGCTCCTCAAGCTGCATTTCCGCAACAATGTTTCCCCTTTTGGTTTCAAGCTGTCCCTTTTTGGAGGAAAGCGAGTTTGCCTGCTCCCTCGCCTTCGCTGCCTCGGTCTCAATTGCGGAAATGCTTTTGTCGCGCATCTGCTCCTTAAGCGATTTAATCCTTTCAATAAGCTCTTTGTTCCTTTCCCTCTCGCTCTCCAGCGGCCTTAGCTCCATCTGCAGCTCCCTTTCCTTGAAGACAAGCGCTTCCAGGTCCCTTATCCTGTCCTTGAACTCTTTTTCGTCCGCAAGCAGCCCGGCAATCTCGCCGGACTCTTCCTTTATTCCTGCCCTTGTTTTTGAGAGAATTTTTGACTTCTTTTCGGCGCTTAGTTGCGTGTCACAAATTGGGCACTTGGCAATCTGCTTGCTGAGCAACGCGGCTTTTTCCTCAAGCGAATCAATCAGGGCCTGCTTTCTTTTGCTCTCGGCAATCTTTTCCTCAAGATCTCCCCTGCTCTTCTCCAATGCCTGCGCTGGGCTCTTCTCCCTGGTGTAAACTGCCTCAAGATACCCCTGCTTTTTCTCAAGCTCAAGAATTACATTCTCAACTTTTTCCTTTTCCGCAATCAGCTCCTGAAGCTTTTCGCCATCAACCTCTTTCCTCTGCCTCAGTTTCTCGGCGCTTCCCTGCTTTGAGATCTCCTCCCTCTTAAACAGGTCAATCTTCTGCCCAAGCTGTCTTATTTCGGCCTCAAGCTTTGCAAGCGCTTCCTGCCTTCCTGCCTGAATCTTTTCAATTTCCTTTTTTCGCTCGCGCAATGGGGCAAGTTCTTTGCCAATCTTTTTTCCCTCGGCCGAAATCTCCGCCCTTTCGTCAGCAAGCTTCTTTCTTTCGGAAACAAGGCCTCTTTCTCTTTCCCCCAACTCCTCAACCTTTGCCTCGTTTCTTGAAATTATTTCACTTTTCCTTTCAAGCCTTTCCTCCAACACCCTGATTCCTGAGCGCTTTTCCTCAAGCTTTGCCCCAAAGGTGCTGAAAATCTTCTCGTTTGTCGCAAGAATCGCCTGGCTTAGCTCCCTTGCTTTTTCCCTCTCTGACTTGGCCCGCTGGCTGCTTTCAGAAATCCTCGCGCGCAGCTGTTCAAGCTTCTCAGAGGCCTCCTTTGCCTTCTTCGCGTTTTCGTCCAGCCTCTTCTTTATCTTCCCGATCTCGGAGAACAAAAGCGTCGCTTTCAGCCGCTTTTTCTCCTTTTTCAGGGACTCAAACTGCAGTGCGGACTCCCGTTCCTTCTCAAGATCCTGCAAATAATTTTCGCGCTCTTGCAGCACAATATTGGTGTCGCGAATCTTGTTCTCAACCTTTTCCAGGTTCTTCAAGGCCTCAGCCTTTTTCTCGTCAAACTCCTGCAGTCCGGCCAGCTCGTCAACAATCTGCCTTCTCTCCTCCGGGGACATCTCCACAACCTTTGTAACGTCTCCCTGCATCACAATGTTGTGGCCGTCGGGCCTTATTCCAATTTCAGCGAGAAGCGATGAAATCTCGTTCATCGTGACCCTGTTTCCGTTGAGCCTGTAAACGCACTTGCCCTGCTTGTCAATCATCCTGCCTATCTCGTACTTTTTGCCGTCATGCTTTAGGTGCAGGTCAACCTTTGCATAGTTTTCGGCCGCGCCCTTGTTGACAAGGTCTGTGAGGCGCGAGGCCCTCATTGTCTTCAGCGAGGTGGAGCAAATTGAGAAAAGCAGTGCGTCCAAAATGTTGCTTTTTCCGCTTCCGTTGCTTCCCGCGATAACCGTGAAGCCGTCTGCTATAGGCACTTCTGCCTTCTTGAACGACTTAAAGTTCTTCAAAACAAGCTTTTGGATTTTGACCATTTTCATCCCCGCAAAAAGGCAAAAAATTCTTTAATAATTAGGGGGAAAGGCATTTAAAAAACTTCAGACAGCCTTTGCAATATCCTTTTCAATGAAATAGAACGCCATGGCAAGGTTGCTGAACGAAACGCCGATTGCCCAAAGGATCACAAAAGCTATTGTTCCAAAGTTCTCGTTAACATCGGTTAGGGCAATGTCCAAAAAGTCCCCCACCGTAATCAAAACGCTGTAAATTACCGAGATCAGAATAAGGAAAGCCAGTGTCTGCAAGAACCTTCCGCCGGTGAAAGCCCAGCTTTTGGAGAGGGCTTCCTTTGCCTTAAGGCCTTGCACTGCCATTGCCTGCACTGAAAACACGAGTTTTACCAACAGGTAGGCCAGCAGCACTGCAAACAAGATCACCAGTACGCCAAGCAACGGGATCGCCGCAGAAACCACGAGAAACAGCCAGCTCACTCCAAGCGCAAACAGGGCCACAACAAACAGGAAGCCGGCCAGGGCAAGAATGTTGCCCTTGTTTTCAAGAACCGCGCCAAGCGAGCCGAAGAGAGACGCCTTTCCCGCCACAACCCCGTTTGCATACTTTGCGTAAACGAAGCCAACCACAATGGAGACAATTGAGGACGCAATCACCAGCACCGCAATTGCGGCCAGTTCAATTGAGTACATTGCAAGGAAGTGAATTGGAAAGGCCAGCAAACTGGATTCGGGAACCCTTTCCAGGAACAGCACGTCCAGGAATATATCAAAAACAGGCTCCTGCAGGATGAAGAGCAGGCCAAAGGTCACAATGGGAAGAATAAACGCCGGCAGAAGAACAAGCGGGTTCTTCACAATTCCCTTCAACGCCTTAATTATTGCCCCAATCAATCAAACCATCCCTTGCTTAAAACCTGACTATTCCTTTGCTTATAATATGCTTTTCTTGTTTTTATTATTATTGTTTTGAATTCCAAGCACTTTTTGAATTACCGCCCCCCTGCCCCTAATCTTGCCCGCTTGCCCTTGCTTAGCTTAAAACCTAACCTAATCTCCACCTTTTTATACTAGTTTGGCCATTATTACAATTGCATGAACTGGAAAATGCTTTCAGCCCTGGCAATACTAAGCCTGTTTCTAGCAGGCTGTACCGAGTTCCCACTGGGGCCGCTTCCAGGGCCCTTCCAAGCAGCTGACGACAGCCAGGCAACAACCGAGGGAGTTGAAGCACTGGTAAACGCAAACAACCAGTTTGCCTTTGACCTTTACTCCGAATACAAGGACAGCGAAGAAAACGTTTTCTTTTCTCCCTGGAGCATTGAATCCGCTCTTGGAATGACTTACGAGGGAGCTAAAGGCCAGACCGCCGAAGAAATGCAGTCCGTTCTCCACTTCCCGGAAGACGACACTACACGCCAGTCAGCCTTTGCAAGGCTTTACAATACAATCAACACTCCCAATCAGGACTATGACCTCAAAACAGCCAACGCACTGTGGGCTGAGCAGAATTACGAGTTTTTGCCGGACTTTTTTGAAACCGTAGAAAGCTATTACAAAGGCAAAGTAACCAACTTGGATTTCAAAACCCAGGCAGAGCCCTCCCGCCAGACAATCAACGCCTGGGTTGAAGACCAAACAAACAACAGAATTAAGGACCTTATTCCCAAGGGGGTAATAACCCCATTAACCCGCCTGGTTCTCACCAACGCGGTTTACTTCAAGGGAACCTGGCTAACCCAGTTTGACCCAGAGGACACTAAGGAAGCTGACTTCAAAGTGAGCCCAGGCAAAACCGTTAGGGCCGAATTAATGTTCCTTAGCGGGGATGATGCTGAACTAAATTACGGCGAAACCGAGAACCTGCAGATTCTTGAGCTGCCTTACGAGGGGGAAGAGCTCTCAATGCTGGTAATCCTTCCAGAGGAGGGAAAAACGGCAGAGGTTGAGAACTCCCTCAGCACGGAAAAATTGAACGAGCTGAAGTCCGGCATGCGTGAAACAGAAATTAACGTTTGGCTCCCAAAATTCACCTTTGAAACAAAGTATAGGATGGCCGAGGATTTGCAGAAGATGGGCATGCCCTCTGCTTTCCAGGCAGGCGTAGCAGACTTTTCCGGAATGGACGGAACCAGAAGGCTTTACATTTCCGCTGTAATCCACCAGGCCTTTGTTGAGGTAAACGAGGAGGGCACAGAGGCCGCCGCAGCCACTGCGGTAGTAGTTATGGAAACTTCTATGCCCTTAGAACCGAAAGTATTTAGGGCAGATCACCCGTTCATTTTCATAATCCAGGAGAGGGGCACCGGCGCCATTTTGTTTATGGGAAAGGTTCTTGACCCGACCGCTTAAACCACATTGGAATAGCTTTAAATTCTTTGCCTTTCACAATTTATCCAGCAGAAATGGCTTTAATTTCTCGTTTTTAAGGTGTTTTTCTTATGAATCTCCCGAAGAGTGTAAAGGACTACTGCAAGAAGTGCAACAAGCACACAGAGCACAAGCTCAAGCTGTTTAAGGCAGGCTCGCCCAGGGCCCTTGCACAGGGAAACAGGAAAAACGTTGCCAAGAAAAAGGGCTACAAGGGAAAATATCAGTTTCCCGCAACAATCAAAAAGCAGAACAAAAAGGGCTGCTTTCTTGCCGAGTGCTCAGTCTGCAAGGCAAAACACTACTTTGTTATCCCAAAGAGAATGAAGAAAATAGAGCTTGTTGCAAAAGCGGCATAAACCAGGCACTCCGCAATCCTTTTATTCTGGCGGGTGTATAATTTTACTATGCCCCCTTTGAGGAAGCTGAATCTAGGTCACAGGAGTAAAATAAAGAATTGGGGCATCTTTCGTGGCACCAAATTTGTTTACCGCACTACCAGAGGACCTAATGGGATTACCGGCTTCCGTGCGATGAAAAGAGGAAGGCCTTCATGGAAAGGGCTCAAGAAAAGGCTGGGCGGCCCTGATATTGAAAGGCCGGTTGCCTACTACAACCTGCTGGGCAGGCCAATAAAAAAATAAGAACCCTTCTGATTAACAATCCCATTTAAAATACTTTTTTGTTAACTATTTCTTTATGACCCAGAAGAACAACATTCTCCTGATTGTAAAGCAGAGCCCTGGCGTTGACTACAACTCCCTGCTCAACAAGGTCTCAAGCAGCTACGGAAACGTTAACAGCGCCCGCGCAGCCCTGAGCCGTGCCCTCAAAGATTTGAGCGCGGTCGGGATGCTGAAGAGGCAGAGGAACAGTTTCTTTGTTACGGAGAAGGGAGCGGCCGAAATCAATTCCGAGATGAAGAACAAGCTCCTCATAAAGCTGAACCAGAGTATGAGGGGAAAAAGCCCTGTGAACGAAATCAATTCAATTGTTGAAACGCTCTCCACCCTTATTGAGAGAAGCAAGCAGGACCGAGACCTCTTAAAGGCGGCAAAGGGCAGTACCGAATTCTTCATCAGCGACCTTGCCGAACTCAAGGGCGACATTGACAAGAAGATTCACTCCCTCAACTACCTCAACGGAGTGCTCTTGCAGCGCATTTCCTCGCTCCAAGAGCTTGACTTCAACGACCGCCGCCAGTTCAAGCTGGGCCCTGACTCCAAAAAGCTCCTTTTCTCGGTAATTGAGGAAAGCCCTGCCACAGAGCTAGTAGTTGAACTGAGAGACCTGCCCCTTTTGGAACAGGCTGCAAAGAAGTTCAATGCAAAAGCCCACGGAAATTCAATCACCCTTGAAAAGGCAGGCTTCAAAGAGCTCCTCTCCCTTATTGAGAAAACCCCGCAGTTTGCAAGAAACCCTGTGACAATTTACCTTCCCGCCCTCAAAATAAGAATTGACCCTCCATACTTTTACCTAATGGGGCCGTTCAAGAAACTGAACCAGCTCGCCCCAAAACAGTCTTAAGAGTTTAAAAATTTTGTTGCTCCCCAATAAGTATCAAGCGTCTGTCAGCCAATGGTTAGGCTTCGAGCTTCCCAAGCTCGCAATCCGGGTTCGAGTCCCGGCGGACGCATTGAACTAGTCTACTACATCCCAAGCAGGCCGGCGAAGAAAGCAATAATGGCCTGAATAAATCCAAGAATTCCGAATTTTGCGGCGCTTGCGACTCCAACTCCCTGATACCTTATTTTGCCGTTCTTCAGAGCCGCCACCGCTGCTTCTGACGGGTTCCAGGAGGTCATTATCTCACGGAGCGTTTCCTCTGAAACGAAAACGTGAAGGGTTTCGTTCTCAAAACCGTTGTACTTTATTTCCTCAATCTTCCCGTTCTTTGTTTTGAGCCCAATTGTTTCAGTGCTGCCGTCAGACATTGCAACAAAAACGTTCATTGTTTCGTTTCCAAAAATCTGCTTCAGTTCTTTCGGAATGCCCATTGTGTTGAGAATAAAGTTTATCTCGCTCTTTCTCTGCGAGAGCTGGGAAACAATTTCCTCAACCTCAATCTTTTCAGCAAAGGCCCCTGAGACCAAAAGGGCAAGGAACAGGAAAACCAAAAGCCTTTTCATAATACCAATTTATGTTTCATGGTTTAAAAAAGCTTATTCTTTTTGTTAGGGGGCCCTATTATTTGCTAATTCTTAATTAGCCCCCAATTCGCCAATTGGAAATCTTTTATATAAGTTTAATTATATTATGATCGGTTTTTAATGAACAAAAAGTTTGCCAGTTTTATTTTTTCTTTTCTTTTACTTGTTTTATTGGCCAATTTGACCTTTGTATCAGGGCGCTTTATAAAGAATTCAAATTATAAGAATTGTATAACCCTGGCTAAAAACAGGGCCTTTTTGGTGAACTTGCAATGTGTGGAATTTCTGCTTACCTGGGAAAGGAAAACGCCTGCTCCCTTGTGCTTGACGGCCTGCGGAAGCTGGAGTACAGGGGATACGACAGCTGGGGAATTGCTGCCCTGGCCGGCGGGAAGATTTCCGTTGAGAAAAACACCGGCAGGATAAGTGACGCCAAAATTTCCCTGCCGGAATCAAATTCTGCCATAGGGCACACCCGCTGGGCAACCCACGGAAAAGTAACACAGCAGAATGCGCACCCTCACCTCGGCTGCAGTGGGGGGATAGCGGTGGTTCACAACGGGATAATAGAAAATTATGTAGAATTGAAGAAGAGCCTTTCTGCCTCAGGCCACAAGTTTGCCAGCGAAACCGATTCAGAGGTTATAGCGCACCTGGCCGAGGGCTTTGTAAGGCAGGGCCTTTCCTTTGAGGAGGCCGCGAAGAAAACCTGCAACTCCCTGCAGGGGACCTTTGCAGTTATTTTCATTTCAACCAAGTGCAACAAGCTTGTTGCCGCAAGAAAGGGCTCTCCATTGGTAATTGGCCTTGG
>JAFCCZ010000091.1 GCA_017609945.1 Candidatus Iainarchaeum sp. | reverse complement strand
CAGGGCCTCAAAAGGTTTGAGAAGATTCTGAAAAAGGAGGGAAAGATTTCCGGAAAGGGGGCTTTTCTGCTCTACCAAAGCTGCGGCTTTCCAATTGAAATGACTTTGGAACTGGCAGAGGAACGCGGCATAAAGGTTGACAAAAGGGTTTTTGAGAAAGAGTTTCAAAAACACCAGGCTCTTTCAAGGAAGTCAACAGAGGGAAAGTTCAAATCAGGGCTTCAGGACCACAGTGAAAACACTGTGAGAATGCACACTGCAACTCACTTGCTTCACGCTGCCCTGCGCAAGGTTTTGGGGGAGCACGTGCAGCAGAAGGGCAGCAACATCACTCCTGAAAGGCTTCGCTTTGATTTCTCGCACCCTGAGAAGGTAACCGCTGAGCAGTTGCAGGAAGTTGAGAAGATTGTTAATGAAAACATTGCAAAGGGAATTGCCGTTAAGCGGGAGGAAAGGGGCCTTGAAGAGGCCAAGAAAAAGGGCGCTCTTGCCTTCTTTTCCGGAAAGTACACCCCTGAAAAGGTAAGCGTTTACTCCATTGAGGGCGTTAGTAAAGAGGTCTGCACCGGGCCGCACGTTGAGAACACCAAGGAGATTGGAAAGTTTAAGATTAAGAAAGAGGAAAGCATTAGTGCCGGAGTGCGAAGGATTAAGGCGGTCGTGGAATAGCTCTTTCTTTAAATGTTTTTGCTCTTTCTTTTCCCTATGGGTTTCTTCAAAAAGCGAATTCTTTCAAAGAAGAGAAAAAAGGCCATTGACGAGTTCAGGAAGAATGCTGTAAGGGCTCTTGAAGAGCTGAAGCGCGATTCAAAGGATTCCCTGTCCAGGCAAATTTACTCCAAAATGATTCACAACGTAGAGCACACGACAATTAAATTCTTTCCAAGGAGAAGCCTTCGTGAAACCATATTCGGTGGCGGCGGCAGGATATTTGCAAGCGTTGTAAAGGGCGAGCACGTCAACCAGATAAAGATTTACCAGAAGGGCAACCAGATGTTTGTGGTGAAAAGTGATTTCATTAACCTGCCGGCAGGCCACGTTTTTAACAAGGACCGCCTGACAATTGACGGAATTTTTACCCTAAGCCATGAGTATGCCCACTTCCCAAAGCCTGCTTTGGTTGGGTTTGCAAAAGCGAACGCAATGAGTTACGACCAGGCAGAGGAACTGTTTGCCGACATGCTTTCGGCAAAGCTGGCGGTAAAACTTGGTTATCCCAAAGACAAGATTTTGAACCATTTTTCGGGAAGGGGAATTGTTTACGGGCGCGTGCCATTCAGGGCATTTATTTTGAAGGCAATTGGAAAGTGATTCTTTAAAACCTTCACGCCCTTAGAAATTAGTGAAAGGTGAACTTTTTGGGAAAGGATTTCAGGAAGATTGAGGAAAAGTGGCAAAAGAGATGGGCAAAGGAAAAGCTCTTCAAGGTAAACGAAAAGAGCAAGAAAATGCCCTACTATGTTCTGGAAATGTTTCCATACCCAAGTGGAAAGCTTCACATGGGCCACGTTAGAAACTACTCCCTGGGGGACGCTTTTGCGCGCTTTAAGCGAATGCAGGGTTTTGAGGTTCTCTATCCAATGGGATATGATTCTTTCGGGCTGCCGGCTGAGAACGCCGCAATAAAGAACAAGTCTGATCCAAGAAAGTGGACAGAGCAGCAAATTAAGAATATGAAACAGCAGCAAACAATGCTTGGAAACAGCTATGACTGGGAGCGGGAAATTGCAACCTGCAGGCCAGAATATTACAAGTGGAACCAGCTTATTTTTATAGAGTTTTTGAAAAAAGGGCTTGCCCACAAAAAGAAGGCGCCGGTAAACTGGTGCCCCAAATGCCAGACAGTTTTGGCAAACGAACAGGTTCACGACGGCAAGTGCTGGCGCCACGAAGACACCGACGTAGAAGAAAAAGAATTAGAGCAGTGGTTTTTCAAAATCACGGATTACGCAGATGAACTGCTTGACGATTTGGACAAGTTAGAAGAGTGGCCGCAGAAAGTTAAAACAATGCAGAAGAACTGGATTGGAAGAAGCGAGGGCGTTAACATCAGGGAAAAAGTTAAGGGAATGGACATCTGGTTTGAAGTTTATGATTCTATTCCACAAACGTTTATAGCTCAAACCTTTACTGTCATTGCACCAGAACACCCTTTGGTTAAAAAGCTTGTAAAAGGAACCAAATACGAGAAGGATGTCCTGGAATTTGTTGAGCAAATAAAGAAGAAGAAAACAGAAAATAGATTTGATGTTGAAAAGGATATTGAAGGCGTCTTCACTGGAAGGTATGTTGAGGATCCATTTGGGAAAGGAGATTTGCCTATCTGGGTGGCATCATATGTTCTAGCTGAATATGGAACAGGTGTTGTGAATTGCAGCGCCCATGACGAAAGGGATTTTGCGTTTGCGAAGAAGTTCAAGATACCTCTCAGGATAGCAATGCTTCCAAAGGACGGAAAACTTGCAGAAAAGGTCAAAAGTTTTGAGTTATGTTACCACCATGCAGAAGATGGCATAATACAGGAACCAGAAGAATTCAAAGGAATGACTTGGAAAGAATCACGAGAACCTATCATAGATTATATCGAAAAACACAAGCTGGGAAAGGCAGCTATCCAGTACAAGCTGCGCGATTGGCTTATCTCAAGGCAGAGGTTTTGGGGAACCCCTATTCCAATAATTTACTGCGAAAAGTGCGGAGCAATCCCTGTTCCGGAAAAGGACTTGCCGGTTGTTCTGCCTGATTCAAGCAAGGTGAAGTTTGGCGGCACAAATCCGCTGGCAACGGCAAAGGAATTTGTTGAAATAAATTGCCCAACGTGCAAAGGCAAGGCAAGGCGCGAGACAGACACAATGGACACTTTTGTGGACAGCTCATGGTACTTCCTAAGGTTCTGCGATCCAAGCAACAGGGAAAAGCCATTTGACAAAAAGCTTGTTGAGAAGTGGCTGCCTGTTGACCAGTATATTGGCGGAATAGAGCACGCCATAATGCACCTGCTTTACGCCAGATTCTTTACAAAGGCCTTGCGCGACTGCGGCTTCCTAAAGCTTGATGAGCCGTTCAAGAGGCTTTTTACCCAGGGAATGGTGATTAAGGACGGAAGAAAAATGAGCAAGAGCTTTGGAAACGTTGTTGACCCGCTTGAAATAATCAACAAGTTTAACGTGGATACCGCACGAATGTTTACCCTTTACAGCGCGCTGCCCGAAAAAGAGCTTGACTGGTCTGACAAAGGGGTTGAAAACGTTTTCAAGTTCCTGAACAAGGCAATTGATTTAATTGAGGCCGAGAAAAACAAGCTGGGGTTTGGGGCGTTTGACGCCAAAAGGCTTTCAAGCCTGGAAAAGCTCTTGCTTTCAAAGACTCACCGCGCAATTCAGGTTGCAACCGAAAAGATTAAGAAAAAGCACCTGAATTACGCAATTGCCG
>JAFCCZ010000017.1 GCA_017609945.1 Candidatus Iainarchaeum sp. | reverse complement strand
CATTCCAATTCCCTTTGCCCCCTTAATGTCCCTTTCAGGGTTGTCTCCAACGAAAAGAATTTCATCTGGCTTAAACCCCAGCTTTTCCAGGGCCGCTTTGAACGGAAGCTCGCTTGGTTTCAACTGCCCTGTGTCTTCCAGCGCAATCACCACGTCAAAGAAGTCCGTCAGGTTCATCTCGGCAAGGCGCAGCCATGCCTGCATTTTTGGGGCGTCACTCACAATTCCGAGTTTCAGTCCCCGTTCCTTCAGCTTGATCAGGGTCCCCCTTACATGGGGATACGGAACAAGATTGCCCGCTTTTACTCTCCTGTAAGCGGCAATTCCTGCCGCAAGAACCTTGAAGTCAACCTCCCCCATCTCAGCTTTCAAAAACTTTTCAAAAATTGTCTGGTTCTCAATTCCAACCTTTCTGTACATCTCAAAAAGCTTTTTACTCGCGCTCTCCTCCTCCAACGGCAGGCCAGCCTCAACCATTGCGTGGATTGCCGCCTCGCTGCAGGCCTCCTTCATTCTCATGAAGTCAACAAGAGTGTTGTCCAGATCAAACAAAACTGCCTTAAGCATTTTAACCAATCAAATTGAGTAAAACTATTCTTTTAAACAATTCCCCCTATTGGTTAATTTAGTATGAAGTGTCCCAAATGCGGGGTCGAAATGCACAGAGTTGGATTAGAGGGCCTTTCAGGCACCAGAGTTTTTGCCGAATTTGAATGCCCGGCCTGCCATTTCCGGACCCAAAAAGAACAGTGACTAAAAACTGTTACTTTAAATTGATTTTGAACATAATATTATCAGAGTTCTAATAAATGGGAGGTGAAATTTGTTGAAATCAAAAACTTGGTTAATTAGTCTCTTGCTTATCGCGCTACTAACAGTTTCAGTTACAGTTGCAGCGGCAATGCTTATTCCGGCATCAGATAGGGCAAAAGAGCAATCTAAAGCAGACAAGTCGCCAGTGATTGAAAGGGTTGGCGATCACCTTGTTTTGACCCCGCCTGGTTTGGAGAAAAAGGTGTTCATTCACTACGCAAAACCACCGTGTAACAACGATGGGGTGTGTGATGCAGGGGAAAACAAAAGTTGTTCAGATTGCAAGAGAGGAGGCGAAGAGCCAAAATCATCCTGCTACGGTTTCATCGGACGCGGTGTTGAATGGAAAGAGCTGCCACAAGGTTACGTAATAGACCCGGACAATCCCTTTGGATTAAGCGAAAGCTTTGTAGTAAGTGCAATTTCCGCTGGTGCAGAGGAATGGGATGCGCACACAGGAACAAGCCTGTTCAGTGGCTACACAGTTGACTATGCAGCGAGCTGGGATGACGACGCTCCGGACGGAAGAAACGAGTTGCTTTTCGGCGACTATCCAGAGCCAGGCGTAATTGGAATAGCCGTAACCTGGGGTTACTTTTCCGGACCACCGAAAAACAGAAGAATTATTGAATTCGACGTTCTCTTTGACACAGACTTCGAATGGGGAAACGCAGACACAGACCCAAACGTGATGGACTTGCAGAACATTGCAGTGCACGAAATAGGTCACGGCCTTGGTTTAGACGACCTATACGAAAACAGCTGCGCGGAAGAAACAATGTACGGCTACAGCACAGAGGGCGAAACAAAGAAGAGAAGCCTTGAAGCAGGGGACATAACAGGAATTCAAAAACTCTACGGAAGCTAAATAAGCTTCCCTTTTTCTTTCTTTTTCTTTATTAATTTATACAATGTCTAATCTAATTGAAGAAAACATTCTCAAAATAAGGCAACAAATAAATTCTGCTTGTTCGAAAGCAGGCAGGGTTTCCAGTGAAATTTCAATTCTTGCGGCCACAAAAGGCAGAAGCATTGAACAAATCAAAGAAGCGGTCTCAGCCGGAGTTTCCATCTGCGGTGAAAACTACCTGCAGGAGGCTGAGAAAAAAATCGCAGAGCTGCCGGAAGCGGAGTGGCACTTCATCGGCCACCTGCAGAGCAACAAGGCAAAAAAGGCGGTTGAGCTCTTTGACTGCATTCAATCGGTTGATTCGGTTAAGCTTGCGTGCAAAATCAATGATGCGGCAGAAAAACCATTTCCAATTTTCATTGAGGTAAATATAGCAAAAGAGAAAACAAAGTTTGGGGTTCTCCAGGAAAACGTTGCTCCCCTATACCAAGAAATCAGCCAGCTTTCAAACATTAAAATTCGCGGGCTTTTCTGCATGGCCCCGTTTGTTGAGGCAGAGCAGGCAAGGCCGTACTTCCAAAAAATGAAGCAGCTTGCCGGGCAGCTCTCCCTTAAAGAGCTGAGTATGGGAATGAGCAACGATTTTGCGGTTGCGGTGGAAGAGGGTTCCACCATGATTAGGCTTGGCACCGCGGTCTTTGGAAAAGCTTTGCCCCGAAATCACTTCAGGTAGATTGTCGCATCCCCTTTCTTCACCTTGTCGCGGTGGGCATACCTTACCAAATAGTGCACCGTGCTCTTCGGAATCTCGGTAAGCCTTTCAATCTCCCTCAAACTCTGGTAATCTTTCCTCAGCTCAATTGCGTGCAGCATCTTTTCAAGTGAGATCCCAATCGCCCTGCCCCGCCTTGACTCAACACTGAGGCCAACCCCAGCCTTTTTTAGAAAACTCTTTGTCTTCGGTCCAAGCCTCTTAAGGCAGCTTTTGCTAAGGCTTACTTCCCTGCACCCAGGGCACCTTTTCAAGAGCTTTTCAATCTTTTTTCTCCCAAGCGGCCTCACGAGGTGGATTGCATCAGTTTCCACCGGAATCTCGCCAGCTTTCATGTCAGGGTAAACAGCTACCTTCATTTTCTCTTCCTCTTAATCCGTTTCTTAATTTTCGCGCCAATGTTCACTATTCCCTTCCTGCCCTTTGCCCCAATCTTCACTATTTCCTTTTTTCCCCTCTTTCCAATCTTGGCAATTCCCTTCCTGCCCTTTGAGATTGTCGCATACTTTAATCCAAGAATCACTTCCTTTTTGCTCGGCGGCCCGCTCACAAGCCTTAATTCCCCGCTTTCTGTTTCCTCAATCCCGGGCCCGGCCCAAACCACGTTGTCTTTTTTCAGGAGCGCGTCCAGAACCGCCCGGTTGTCAATTTCTTCGGCTTCAACATTCAGCTTTAGGACCCCGCTTCCAATCCTGTTGGGGTAGTGGGCATCGCTTCCGGCGGTAACAAACGCGGCCTTTTTTCCCAGTTCAACCGGTTTCACGCACCTTTCAATGGCTTCCTTGCTCTTGCTGCCAAGCTTTTCCTTAAGTCTTGTCCCTACCCTGTCAAGCCTGGTCTTCTTCGCAATCCTGTTCTTTTCAAGGAAGTCAAAGAAGTTAAGCGGCCGCTTAACCCAATTTGTGCCAAACACAAGGTTTTCAATGTGCCCGATCATCCCGTTGAAGGTTTCCACCCCAATCCTGTTTTCCTCAACAAACTTTTCCAGCCTCTTTTCCCCAATAATGTACGAGGCGCTGTCGTGGCCGAATCCCCAGGGGTGGGCAACACTCAACAGAACCCCGTGCTTTTTCGCAAGCTTCAGGGCCTTTTCAATGCCCAGTCCAACTTTAAGAAAACCCGGTTCTTCGTAAATTTTTGGAGAACTCCCCAGCGCAATAACGTGCCCAATGCTTGTGTTGAGCTCCATTCCAGGAATCAGCAGAATCCCTTTGGGCTTTTCTCCCACCAGTTTATAGTATGCGAGAACAGGGTCTTCCTCCACGTGCTCTGTTATTGCAACCGCGTCAAGGCCCCGTTCCCTCGCCGCTTTCCAAAAATCCTTTGGCTTTACGCCCATTTCAAGCAGGTGGGTGTGAAGGTCAATAGTTAGCACCGACATACCTAAAATTGATGCGGTAAAAGCTTTTAAGCAGAAACACGCATCTTAAAACTATGGCGCTGATTGCTTTTGGGCTTGCCGTAATTCTTTCTATCCTGCACTTTTTCAGTGAGGAATACAGTCCAAGAATTGAAAGGCACCATGCCGAGCTCATCTCTTTTTCGGCCGGGATCTTCATCCCGTTCATTTTCCTCGACCTTTTCCCAGAGCTCTTTAAGGGCATGGAGTTTGCGGGAGAAGGAATTTTCATAGCAATGCTTTTTGGGTTTGTCCTGTTCCACGTGGGCGAAAAGTACGTTTACCAACACATCACAAACAAGCGAGAGCTTTTGGCTGACCTAAAGGAGATTCACGCCCTTGGCTTCTTTTTTGACCACTTCACCGTCGGAATGGCCCTCTACCTTACACTAACAGTTCCCAATTACCTCTTTGGCGCAATAATTTTCATCCCCCTTATTTTGCACACTGTTTCAAGCTCGTTCTCACTGAACCACCTTGACGAAGTCTACTCCAGAAAAAGCCCATTTGGCCTGTTGCTTCCGCTCTCACCGGTAATAGGGGTTGCCTTTGCATTCATTCTCAGTCCCGCCAAAAACATTTACTACCTGCTGTTCTCATTTGTGATCGGATCCCTTCTCTATATTGTGATAAGGGACATGATTCCCACAGGAAAAAAAGGAAAGCTCTGGGCATTTGGCCTTGGCGTTGCAGTAAGCCTTGCCATGCTGGTTGGGCTCAAAGCCCTGCTTCTGTAGGGAAAAAGTAAAATTCTGCCATGCCAGAATAAATAGTTATATTTTTATACTATGCTGCACTCATTTAGCCCATTATGGCTTCAAATTCTGTCAAGCCAGAAAGTCTTCTGCATTTTCCCCAGCCCCCGCTCTCCACCAAGGAGAGTGAAATTTACGAGTTTGTTCTTGAAACCTGGCCGACCTCCGCCATTGAGGTTGCAGGGCACTTTAAGGAAGAGCTTGGCAGCAGGGAATCCAAGAAAAAGGCCAGCACAAAATACGCCTACTATCTCAAGAAGCTTGTTGAGAAAAGGCTTTTGCTGAGCAAGCGAATGGGAAACGCCCTGGTGGTTTGGCCAATGAAGGCCGAGAGGCTTCGCGCGGTTCACGCAATCCTGGAGGGGAAGGTGGAGTAAATGCTTAACGCCTTCTACGACAAGTTCATCTTCACCAACGCCCTGAAGTACAAGCACAGCAACTTCTACCTTCTCAACCTCCCCTTTGTAATTGCCCCCAACGACCTGTTTCTCGGAATGCTTGCCCTGGACGACGATTTCCAGAAAAAGCTCTACTCCGCGGTAAAGCAATCCGTAAAAACCGGCCTCATCAAGAAATTTCGCCTGGATTTTGGCTTCAAGGGAGAAAAGCTCGTCAACTTTCTTGAAACCTACTTCATGGCAAGCGGCTGGGGCGAAATAAAGACAGTTGACCTGGATTTCAAAAACCAGAAGGCAATTGTTAAGGTCAGCAACAGCCCTTTTGGAAGCGGGCTCCACGGAAAGGTTTCAAAGCCGTGCGACCACATCCTCCGCGGAATCTTTGCAGGCCTTTTCTCCAAAGCGTTTGAGGCAAACGTTGACTGCGTTGAGGTTCACTGCGTCGCATTGGGCGAAAGCGACTGCGAGTTCATAGTAAAGAGGCCCAACGAGTTCAGCCTTGAAAACAAGCACGTGCTAAGCCAGCTTGAGCTGGACATCTGATTAAATCAGTTCCTTTGCCTTTATCAGCTCAGCGTTCAGAATGGCCGCTCCCGCAGCCCCCCTTATTGTATTGTGGCTAAGTGTAACAAACTTGAAGTCCATCAACGGGTCTTCCCTAATCCGTCCCACCGTGGTGACCATGCCCTTTCCGGCCATCAAATCAAGCCTTGCCTGCGGCCTGTCAGGCTCTTCCCTAAGCACAATTGGCTTTTCCGGAGCGGACGGCAGTTTAAGCCCCTGCGGCTCTCCCCTGAACTCCGCCAGCGCCCTCTTGAATTCCTCAACGCTTGCCTTTTTCTCCAATTTAACCGAAACGCACACAGTGTGCCCGTTGTAGACAGGAACCCTGTTGCAGTGGGCACTAATCCTGAACCCCGCGTTCTCAATCCCTTTCTCGGCCAGCTTTCCCAAAATCTTCAGCGGCTCTGTCTCGGTCTTCTCTTCCTCGCCCGAAATAAACGGCACAATGTTTCCCAGAATGTCCAGGCTTGGCACCCCCGGATAGCCTGCCCCGCTTATTGCCTGCATGCTGAAGAGCATTGCCTCCTGCAGCCCAAACGCGTCCATCAGCGCCTTCAGCGCAATTGTTACCCCCATTATTGTGCAGTTGCTGTTTGTTACAATCTTTCCCTTTGTTTTCTGCCTTTTCAGCAGCTCCAAGTGCCCTGGATTAACCTCTGCGCTCATCAGCGGCACGTCCTCGTCAAACCTGTGGTTTCTGCTGTTGCTCACCACAAAATAGCCCTCTTCAGCAAACTCGCTTTCAATCGCACCGGCAACGCTGCTGTCCAGTGCCCCAAAAACAAGCTCGCAGTCAAGCCCTGGCTCGCACTTTTTAACCCGCAATTCCCTTGCGTAATCCGGAATGTCCGCACTGAGCTTCCACCGTCCCTCAACAGCTTCAGCATAGCTTTTGCCAGCGCTCCGCTCGCTTGCCGCCAGTTCCGTTACCTCAAACCAGGGGTGCCCTTCAAGCAGTTGCACAAACCTTTGGCCCACTGCGCCGGTAGCGCCCAATATCCCAACCTTTGTCCTTTTCATCGCAATCACATGAAAATCGGCCTGAAAACCTTTAAAATCACTTCCAAAACCGACGGAATTCGCACAAATTAATTATGTAGAAGTTAACTATATATATCACATGCGCTGCGGTGTTATGTGAGCGAAAACAGGTTCTTTGGTGAGCCTGCCCGGTGCGTTTCTGCTTGGTCTCTGACTCGGAGGCGTACCTGCTCACTTTTTGTTTTTTCTAAATCAAAATTAATTCCTTTTAAACAATTTCTTTCAATTAAGTTATACTATTATGGCTCTATCTTTTCAGATTCCAAGGGCAAATCCTGCGTCTGTTGAGGATTACATTATTCTTTCGCTTAGCCAAAAGTTCCCCTTGAGCGCTAAAGAGATTTATGCCAAAATCAAGAGGCAGGGTTTTGAGGTTTCTTACCAGGCGGTTCACAAGAAACTTAAGGAGCTTGAGAAAGAATCTATTTTGGAGCGAGAGGGCGCTAAATATAAGATTAATAGGGACTGGATTCGTAACACCAAGAGTTTCTTGGAGACTATGGATAAGGAGCTAATAAAGTCTGCTGAGAAGGTTAAGGTTAACGAGGCTGTTTGCCTTTCTTTTGATTCTTATCATGACTTTGTAACCCATATGCTTGAGGAATTTGTTAAAGAGAGGGAACAGGAGCCTGGCGGGATTTGCATAACTTGCCAGAAGCACTTTTATTGGATTCTAAGTGTCAGCAAACACGACTATGATATATTAAGGCGATTGGGAAGCTGTGGAAAGAGTTATATCGTTTGTGAGGGAAAATCGCTGGTTGATAAACTTCTTTGCCCAATTTATGAGAAGTTTGGTTGGAAAGTGGTTACTGGGGTAAGTTATTCTGAGAATTATGACCTCGTTGTTTACAGGGATTGGATTCACCAAATCTTCTTTTCAAAAAAGCAAAGGAAGTTTATTGAAGACGTTTGCAACAAAGCCGATACTATTGAAAAGTTTGCAACAGAGTTCCATAAGAACTATTTTGAGAACAAGGGCCCGATTAAAGTAATTATATTCAAGGACCGGGAGCTTGCAAGGCAGCTTAGGGCAGACGCCTTAAAGCATTTTGAGGGCAAATGAGCCAGTTATGTATTATCTTTGCCCATAACGCCAACATTTAAATATCCAAGTGTGATTATTATATTGGTTGTTTATGGTTAGGACTAAAACAGGAATCCAGGGCATTGATAAGGCTCTTGACGGTGGTTTTCCCGAGGGCAACATTGTTTTAATTAGCGGTGGAGCCGGGACCGGTAAGAGTACTCTTTGCACGCAGTTTTTGATTAATGGGGCTTCATTGTTTGGCGAGCGCGGCCTTTACATTAGCACTGAGCAGACCCGCGAGGAGCTTCACAGGGCTGCGGATAAGTTTGGCTGGAAGCTTAAGGAGTTGGAGGACAAGAGCCTGATTAAGATAATTTACTTTGACATTACCGGCGGGGATGATTTCCTCAACAGGGTTGACACCATTGTGGAGGAATTCAAGCCAAAGCGCATTATCATTGACAGCATGACTACTCTTACAGACTCACTTATGATTTCCGGAATCGGTGAAAAGGAGGCCTTTTCAATGGTCCAGGTTGCTGAATCAGTTAACCCAATTCCCAGAACTGAGCAGATAATGGCAAAAAGCATTCTTTACCGCCTGATAAAGGAACTGAAGAAGTATAAGGTTACAACGTTGTTGACATCAGAACTTTTGGAAGAATATAAAGGGCTAAGTGCAGATGGGATAAGTGAGTTTATATGTGACGGGGTGATTGTTTTGCATCATCTAACTATTGGCACTAAAGGTTTTGGGAATATACAGATTAGAAAAATGAGGTATGCCGATCATAGCCATGCCTTGTTTGAAGTAATGATTGGTGAGAGGGGAATCACTGTAGGTGAAGAAACAACGGTTATAACATAGTGTTTATATGACTCTAGGTCTTTTAGCAAAACTTCTCGTTTCGAAACAGCTTAAGTTTGAAAAGGGGCTAATTACTCTAAAAGACTTTTCAATGACTTTAATCCCTTCGTTCTTTGTTGGCGAATTAACGAGATATTTTTATGAGGATGATAAACTGTTCAAGCTGTATCTTCTCTCTTGGTATTGGGGTTATGTTCTAACTAAGGAACTTAAAGAAAAGTTTAACCTAAAGACTCCAGATCAAGTATATTCTCTTGGAATGAATTTTGGCGCTGCAATGGGAATGGGGCTATATAAGACTCACGATTATTATCCTGGGCGTTATACGCACTTTGCTATTCATAATAATCCTTACTTAAAATACTTGAATTTTAAGGTAAAGCCAAAGAAACCGGTTGATTATTTTATTTCTGGTGCTATGGGTGGAGGTGCTTGTTTTGTTCATGATACTCTATGTCAGAATGTTGAAACAAAATGTATTGCTGTTGGAGACTCTAATTGTGATTTTTTAACGGGCACGGAGAAAGAACTTAAAAAGAGAGGCTTATGGCAGGAAGCAGTGAAAAGATATAACTTGTCAAAGATACTTCCTTTACAGCGAGAAATATATAACAACTACTCTAAAGAAAATGAATCTGAACTAATAGCTAAAATTGGGGATAAACTAAATGACTTATAAGCTAACTAAGAGCTCTTTTATTGCCTTCTTCTCTTCATTGATCATAATCTTAAGTTGTTTTTTAATTTTTTCGTCATCTATTTCTTCATTCGACATATCGTAGTGCTTGATTAGTTCATTAACATAGTCTTTGAAAGAGTTATCCTTCTCTTTTATAATTGTCATTGCTGTTTGGGTATTCTGTTTTTTGTCGTGATCAATGTCAATTATATCTTTTTTTATCAGATTTAAAGCTCTAAACTTCCGCCCTGCTTTTACTATGTTGTAAATTTTATCCCTCTCTTTCTCACCAAAAATTTCTAGCAGTGTAATTTCGAAATATATATCTATATCTAAACTTCTACAGTCATAGATTTGTTTAGCAAATATGGTTATTTTATTAAAATCTCGCTCTTTTTCAATTAGATTTTTATACAGTGTCTCAAGTACTGCTATTGAAACTATCTTATTGAAATAGTTTGCAATACGCGCCCTTACCGGTTTGTTGAGGTCTTGATAATGATGAATTGACAGAACCCGTATTAGTTCAGTTATATAAAGCGTTTTAAGTTCCTCTTCTAGTTTTTCGTCTAAAAGCTCGTCTAATATATTAATTATACAGTCCAAAGAAAGTGAGAGTTTAATTACTTTTAATGGGTATCCTGGTAATATTTTTCTTACAAATAAGGTTCGTATATATTTTCTTTCAGTAGACCATTTTGAAATTAAGTTTTCTACAGACTTGTTTATTATCTCTTCTAGCCCTTTTTTAATCTCATTATTGTTAATACCTAACTCTTCGATTAGAATCTTTTCTAAGGATCGCATCGTTTCTGTGGCAGTTTCTTGATATATTCTTTGTAAATCTTCTAAATACTCCATACCTTTAATAATAGGCTAAAGTGATTAAATTAGTTATGTTTATTCTCCTTATTCACATTATACTCAACCTTTAAAAATAACCATGGGCTATTCTTTATAATGTCTAATATAAATTTGGACGATACCCTTCCTGGTTACGATGTGACCATTATTGGGGCTGGGCCTGCGGGTTGTGCTGTAGCTAGAAAGCTGGGCAAGGAATTCAAAGTTCTCCTTGTTGATTATAAAGCGCTTCCTCGAAAGAAACCGTGTGGAGGCCTATTGGTTAAACAGGCCATAGATGAACTGAAAAGGTTCAGTGATGATGAGTCATTCATAACTTCTCCAAATCCGTTGGATATTGAATATGTCGATTTGGATAATGCGGTAAATTCAACCGCTAAAAAGGGATTCCATAATATTGATCGTGAAAAATTTGATTCTTTTCTGTTATCGCTAGTGCCAGATGAAGTCCATGTTTGTCAGAAAACAAAGCTTGCTGACTTCACTCCAACAAAAGACAGAGCATACCATGTGCTTATCTTGGAGTCCAATAGCACAGTAAAGCCAATAGTTACAAAAGATCTTATTGGCGCAGATGGCGCATTGTCAGAAGTCAGAAGCAAAATCTTCAATAGACAAATTCCGTATTATTTAGCAATACAAGAAAAAGTTAAAGGAAGCAAAATGGATAGGGCAGTCTTCATTTACAAGAATGAAATTACTGACTTTTATTCATGGATTATCCCCAAGTCTGATGGGATATTGATTGGATCTGCTCTTAATCCAGTGAAGTCGAGGGAGAAGTTTGCACAATTTAAGAGGCTTGTTAATTCAAAATACGGTTTAAGCAATAATGGGCGTCTTGATTCTGCGGTTATTATGAGACCAGAAACTTCTAAAGACATTTTCTTGGGCAAAGAAAATGTAATGTTAGTTGGCGAAGCTGCCGGGCTTATTAGCCCCAGCAGTGGTGAAGGCATAAGCTTTGCTTTAGAAAGTGGTAGGGTGTGCGCAGAAGCGCTAATTGAATCACCCCAAGCTCCTTTTGAAAGCTACAAAAACAAAGTAAAACCTACTGTGGAAAGGGTTTTGTCAAAGATGGACAAGTCAAAAAAGATAAAAACAGAAAAAGGCAGAATTGAGCTAATAAAATAACAAAATCAACCTTTTCATTGATTTTTAACCTTTTCTTAGCCATTAATTCTATTACATGAATTCCCTGCCCGTTCTTCTTCGCATGAATGGTAACCATTCTACTAAAGATCAAATAGTTTCTATCTTATCTCAGGAGTTTCCTTTAAGTGCTAAGCAGATTTTTAATTATGTTTCAAAGAATTCTGGAAATGTTAGTTACCAGGCTGTGCACAAAGCTTTACAGGAGTTGGTTTCGGGTTGTGTTGTTGAGAAGCGTGGAAAAGAGTTTTTACTTTCCTCGCGATGGATAGATTATTTGAATAATTATTCTAACCAGTTGGGATATCGTTACAATAACAACCTTAGCAAAACTTTAGATAATCACAATTTCGTATTTAAGACGGTTTACGACTGTGATATGTTCTTAATTGAAACTTTTGTTAAGATAGCCCAGTCCTTCCCAAAAAATGAAAGGCCCTTAATCATAATGCAATGCAGACATGCGTGGGCCCCACTGTTTTTATCTAAATTAGAATACAAAAAATTAGTTGAAACACTAAAAAGGACTAAGTGTTACGCATTAATTAAAGGAAACAGTTCGATAGATAAGTGGTGTGTTGACTTTTGGCATAAAAATGAGGTAAGTGCTAAATCCAACGTCGATGTTGCGTCAAATTCAGATTTTTATGTGGCAGGGGATTATGTGATAAGTGTTTTCTTTCCGATGGGGATAAGACAAAAAATGGATAAGGCCTATTCTGAAACGGAATCCCAGGCGGGTTTAGATGTAAACCACTTGTTTCACTCAATATTTGAAACAGAAACTGAAATAGTGGTAACGATAAATCGCAATCAGCAAATCGCTGATCAAGTCAAAGAGCAAACCCTTTCCTTTTTTAAGCAGGCTTAACAATTTCCTTTAACTCAACCCTCTGCGCAAGACTTTGTGTGGGCAGAACAACAAAATCAACCTTTTTGTTGATTTTTAACCTTTTCTCCTCTATTAATATTATTTACTGAATACTATGTTTACCGCATCAGAATTAGTAGTTGGTAAAAAGGGGTCAACTAAAGATCTTATTGTAACCTTGCTTAGCCACGAGTGGCCTCTTACTGCTAAAGAAATTTTTTCAAGGGTCTCTAAGGAAAGTGGTACAGGTATCTCTTACCAGGCGGTCCACAAGGTTTTGCGAGATCTAGGTGATAGGGGTGTTTTGGCTAAGGAGGGTAACTCCTTTGGGTTGGACAAAGTCTGGCTGCAATCGCAGAAGGCTTTTTTTGAGCAGACAAGTGCAGATTATTTGAATCTAAAGGACAGGTATGATATGGATTCGAATTTCAAAGGAACTGTAAAGATGCATTTTAATGATTATACGAAGTTTGCTGTAACACTTGCAACAATGTTCAAGAACAGGACAATTGTTGGAGATAACCTGCGCCCGGGTCTTGGTATTATTAGGCATGCTTACTGGCCTCTTAGATTCAGTTTTGACGATTTCACTCTCTTGAAAGATATGATACACAATAGTGCAGGAGGCTATGCGTTTGTAAGGACAGATTCGCCTCTTGACAGATGGATAATTAAACAGTATTTGAAAAGCGGGTTTAATAAAGCAGTAATAATTCCAAAGTTTGCAACAATGAAAGATGATTTGGTAATTCATGGCGACGGAATAATGCAAATCAAATTTTCCCCTGAAACAACTGCGACCCTAGACGAAATTTACTCAAAGATTGAAAACTTAACAAGCCTGTTCAAGGAATTCGTAGAACACACTTTTTCCAAGAGAAAAGTTTCCATAGATGTCACAATAACAAAAAATCCCGCCCTGGCCAAAACCCTTGAAGCCTATTTTCTTTCCTATTTAGATGGAGATAGGGGGGCCCAAAAATGAACCATTTGCCCGCTCTTCTTCGTTTGAATGGTGCTTCTTCCAGTAAAGATCAAATAATTTCAATCCTCTCCAACGAATGGCCTCTCTCTGCTAAGGAGATTTATTCTCGTGTTTTAAAGTATGGTAAAGGGGCTGTTAGTTATCAAGCTATACATAAAATGATTCAGTTGTTGGTTGAAGAGGGGGTGGTTGCTAAAAACAATGGCGCATATAGTCTAAATGCGGGATGGATTGATAATGTCAAAACGTTTGCGAATTCATTAGAGAAGAGATATAGTGAGGACAGGATAGAAGATTTCAAGCACAAATTTGTTGGCTTTAAGGATTCGATGCAGTTTTGTTTTGACGATATAACTGATTTTTCTTTCAGCGTAGCTTATCTGCTGCTGACTGATAACCCTGCCTACTTTAAT
>JAFCCZ010000090.1 GCA_017609945.1 Candidatus Iainarchaeum sp. | reverse complement strand
GAAGCCAAAGGTTCCTGAGCTAGGGGGCATTGGGGTTTTGCTGGGCTTCTCTGGCGGAATTCTTGCGGCAATATTCATTTTCTCTTACCTCAATGGAATACTGCTGAACCTGACGCTTTTGCTGGCCGGGTTCAGCACGGTAATTCTGGTTGGCTTTCTTGGGGTAATAGACGATTTGATTGGGTGGAAAAAGGGGATAAGGCAGTGGCAGCACGCACTAATCCCGGTTTTTGCGGCCCTGCCGCTTATGGCTGTAAAGGTTTCAAACCCGCCGATAATGATTCCCCTGTTTGGGGTTGCGCCGGCCGAATACCTTATTCCGATTATTGGGGTTGTTTCGTTTGGAGTAATCTACTCGCTTATTCTTGTTCCGATTGGCGTAACCGGGGCAAGCAATGCAACAAACATGCTTGCCGGGCTCAACGGGCTGGAGGCAGGGCTTGGCGCAATAATCGCGGCAACCCTTCTTGCAATCTCCATTCTTGAGGGAAGAATTGAGTCGGCAGTTATTGCCGCAGCCATGCTCGGGGCACTAATTGCCTTCATAAAATTCAACTGGTTCCCGGCAAAAGTTTTTGGGGGGGATTCTCTCACTTTAATGATTGGTGCAGGAATTGCCACAATCGTAATTTTGGGAAACATGGAGAAGATTGGCGGAATGATAATGGCCCTTTACTTTGTTGAGCTGGTGCTAAAGGCAAGGCACAAATTTCAGCTCCAGAGCTTTGGGATCCCGACAAAGGATGGCTTTCTTAGGGCTCCATCAGAATCAAGAAGTTTGACTCATATAATAATGAAACTAGGCAAGTTCAGGGAGAAACAGATTGTGCTTGTCATTCTCTCAACGCAAGCGGTAATAAGCGCAATCGTTTTTATCGTGTATTATTTTAAGCTGTTCAGGTTTTTGGTATGAAGGTTTGCTTGGCCTGCTCTGCCGGCGGGCATTTGACAGAGCTAATTCAGCTTGAGGGCGCGTGGAAGGCAAAAACTCATTACTTTGTTTCAGACCGCAGGGGAAACGCGGTAGAGCTCGCCAAAAGGGAAAAAGTCAGGTTTGTTTCCTGCCCGCGCAGGAACCCTTTGAAGCTTGTGGCCAACCTTTTCCAGTCCCTCTGGGTTTTCCTGAAAGAGCGGCCTAATGTTGTGGTAAGCACTGGGGCGGACACTGCAATCGCAACTTGCGTTATTGCAAAACTTTTTGGGAGAAGGATTATCTTCATCGAATCGTTCTGTAGAGTCAAGAGCGCGAGCCTGAGCGGGAAAATAATGTACAGGCTGGCCGACCTGTTTCTCGTGCAGTGGCCTGAAAACAAGAAGTTCTTTCCAAAAGCGGTTTATGTGGGGAGCGTGTTTTGATGGTGAAAATTTTTGTAAGCGTTGGAACTCACTCCCAGCAGTTCAACAGGCTTTTGGAAGGGCTTGACAGGCTGGCCGGGCAGGGAAAAGTGAAGGCAGAAATTTTCGCGCAGGCCGGGAACTCTGACTACCTGCCAAAGAATTTCAAGTCAGAAAGCTTTGTTGGGGAAGCGGATTACAATTCAAGAATGGGAAAGGCTGATGTTGTGGTAAGCCATGGCGGGGCCGGGACAATCATAAACGCCCTGCGCCTGGGAAAGAAACTGGTGGTTGTGCCCAGGCTGCAGAAGTTTGGGGAGCACACTAACGACCACCAACTTGATTTGGCGAAGGCCCTTGAAAGGCAGGGGAAATGCCTTGCTGTTTACAATATTGCCGAGTTGGAGAAGGTTTTGAAGAGGGCAGAAACCTTCAGGCCGGTTATCGCCTCAGACAGGGAAGGGCTTGTCGCAAGAATAAGGGAATTTATTGAACGCTGATTGTGCACACAATGAAGGCAGCCTTTTTGCCCTCAAAGAGGTCGAATATTTTTCCAACCAGGCCAAATGCTATTTGCGAACAGATTTTTGGAAGGTAGTTAAAGAGTTTGAGCGGGAAAACCTTGTTTGAGCCGAACGGGAAGGCCTCAACAAACTTCATTTCAAATTTTTCCCCCCTCAGGAGCTCTGCAAGCGTTTCGGGGGAAAAGTGGTGGTGCACTTTTTTGTCAATAAAGGCGTCCATAACGCGGTTGTTAAGGTTTGCCTCCACAAGAATGACCTGCCTGCGGGCAACACGCTTCATTTCGGCAAGCGCTTTTTTCTTGTTCCCAATGTGGTGCAAAGTGTCCTTCTCAAAAACCACGTCAAAGCTGTTTGAATTGAAGGAAAGCTTTTCCCCGGTTCCCTTGAAGGTTTTGATCCCGGGAATTTTTGCCTTGAAAATATCAAGGCCGGCAAGATTTTTTGCGCCCAGGGTTTCGGCGAAAATTTTTAAGTAACTGCCTGAACCGCAGCCCACGTCCAGCAGCGTTTTTCCGTTGAGCGGAATCTTCTTCAGGATTCTTCTCTGCTGGAATTCAACCCATCTGTCCAAAAAATCACTTCTTGTTTGATAAAAGTTCTTTGTAAAGTTCTTCAAACCTTTTCACAATGCTTTCAATTGAATAGTTCTGCTCGGCCACGCCGCGAGCCTTTTTTCCAAGCGCTCTTCCAAGGAAGGGGTCCTCAATTAACTCAACCAGGCCAAAGGCAATACTTTCAGGGTTCCTTGGCTTAACGAGCTTAACAGAGCCCTGCGCTGTTTTGCTTACCTCTCCGGAGTCTGTTGCAACGATTGCCTTGCCCGCCGCCATAGACTCAATTAGCGCGATTGAGGTTGTCGCCTTGAAGGCAAAGCTGTGCGCAACGATGTCTGCGGAGGAATAGATTTCCGGGACCGCACTGTTGTCCACACCGCCGGCGAACAGAATATTTTTTTCCAGACCAAGTTCTTTAACCAGGCCCTCAAGCTCTGGCCTTGCCTTGCCGTCCCCAAAAACTATGTACTTGAATTCAGGGTGCTTCTGCGAAACGGTTTTCATTGCCCTGATGATGTAGGAGATTCCCTTTGCGTTGGTGGAGTGCAAGGGCTTTATTGAAACTATGAGGTTTTTGCCAAACTTCTTTCTCGTCTTGCCTGGGCTTGGAAGCTTTTTGAACCTGCTGAGATCCAGGCCACCGGGGATTAGCTCAATTTTCTCCCTTGGAATGCCCCAGGGAATCATAAACTTGTCAATTACAAGCGTGCTCCAGGAAACTATTTTGTCAAAGGCAATGCGTGGCAGAAAGAATTTGTTCAGCGCGAACACGAGCTTTAGGTTTAGCGAGACGGCTGTGTCGCTGAGGTACTCAACTGCCAGAACCATTGGAATCCCCAACTTGCGCTTTACGTGCTGTCCTATGAGCCCTGGAAAGGCATCGTTCTGCGCGTGGATGATATCTGCATTGAATTCCCTTGCAAGCTGCACGGCCTTTCCCCTTTGGAGAAGGTACTCAAATTTGTGAAAAGCGTGGTGGCCAAAGCACTTTGCCTTGAAAACCTTTAGGCCAAACTTCTTTTCCTGTTCTGCGTAATCCCCGCTTTTGGTGGTGAAAACAAGAACCTTGTGACCCCTTCTGCTGAGCTCTTT
>JAFCCZ010000016.1 GCA_017609945.1 Candidatus Iainarchaeum sp. | reverse complement strand
ATTCGCTTGCTATTTGAAGTATTGGATTCATCAACTGCATGGGCAGTATTGTTCCGCTGAGGAAGATCATTGGCAGGATGAGGATTAGGCTGCTGAGGATTGCCGTTGACTGGGTTTTTGCAAAGTTTGTGATGAACAGCCCAAACGATATGAACGAGAAGGATGCGAGGGCAATTGCCAGGACTATTTCTGGGGCGTTTTGCTGGAACTGAACGTTGAAAACAAACAACCCAATTGAGAGAATTATTCCTGAAACGCAGAACGCAAACACCATCTGTCCAATGATCTTTCCGATTACTAGTGTGGAGCCCCTTGTTGACGAAAGCTTCATGCGCAAGTGCGCTCCCTCCTTTTTTTCAGTTATTACTGAAACGCTTGTAAGCAGCAGGCAGGTTAGCAGCAGCACTAGGCCAAGAGAGATTGGAGTAATAAAGGTGAGCGGGGTTATTTCCTCGTAAAGGTTTTTTTCAAAGGCCTGTATTGGGTGGGACAGGAATTTTGGGTCTATGTCGCTTAGGGTTCCAAGCGTGCCCATAAAGTCTTCAAGCATTTCCTTGCTGTTCTGCAGCTTTTCGCTGATGTCCTGTTTTGTGGCGTTTGCTTCCGCAGTCAGCGTGTTTACCTCGTCAACGGTTTGGGTAAGGCTTGCCACTTGTGAGTTCATGGCGGATATGTCGCCTGTCGTGCTGTTGAGCATTGAGTTCATCTGGTTCATTGAACTTTTTTCCGAGTCAAGCCTGGCCTCGGCCGAATTAAGCTTTTGCTTCATTGAGGCAAGCATTGCCTGGCTTTCCTCAATATCTACCTGTACTGCCTGGAGCGCGGTGATTGAGTCGTCAAGGTCCTGCCTTGTTTGCCTTGCATCATCCCTCAGTTCGATGACTTCAGCTTTTAGTTGGTCCGGCAAAATAGGGTTGTTTGCAAGCTCATCCAGGCCGTTTTCGTAGGATGCAACCCTGTCCCTGTACCCTTGAAGCAGGATGATCTGGGAGGAAACGTCGCCTTCATACGCTGAAAGTTTTGCCTCTGCTTCCTCAAGGTCCTGCCTTGACTCCTGTATGTCTGCTTTGAACGAGGCATAGTCTGCGTTGAATTGCGCCAGCACGTCCCTTGTTGACTCCACGTTTTCGCTTTGCGTGTCCAGCGTGGTTCTGAGCTCTGCCACCTCTATGGTGGAAACCATTTGCTGCAGGTTCTCGATTTTTCTTCCAGCCTTCTCCATGTCCTCAATGTATTCGTCTATTTTTCCCAGCTCGCTGTGCAGATCGTCTCTCACCGGCAGAAGTTCGTCCCAAAGCTGGTTTATCATCCTTGAGCTTACCTCAAACGAGGTCAGCTGGATTGAGGCCTTTGCAAGGGGGCTGAACATTCCTGAAACAATGAAGTTGCTGTTGTCCAAGAGCAGGTCTATGATTATTTGGCCTGACGCTGTCTTTTCCTTTCTCACTACCAGCCCAAAATCACTTTCTCCCTTTTTCACAAGCGCTTCCACTTCCTCCTTGCTTTCCGCCAGCTGGATTTTTACCCTTTTCGTGTTCTCAATGATTTCAACAAGCTCTGCAGCGCTGAACGGCCCAAGTTCTGTTTCAGCTGGGATGAACAGGGCAACGTCAACACTTTGCATTGCAGCCTGGCTTCCGAACGCTACTCCGAGCGCTCCAATAACCAGCAGCGGGTAAATTATTATGAGCGCAAGGGGCATTTTCTGGCTCTTAATCAGGTTGAACTCTTTCAGCACAACAAACGGAAGTTCCTTCATTCAAATCTACTCCTTAATCGTTTTCCCGGTTAGATTGAGAAAAACGTCCTCCAGTTCCGGTTCCTTTACAATACTTCCCTTGATTTCGTAGCCTGCCTCATTAATTATCTTTGAAAGCCTTACAATTGCCCGTGTAACATTTGACTGCTCGGCCGGCAGGATAAGGGTTGATTGCACGTTCCTCACAACTTTTCCAGGCATTGCCTCCCTAATCTTTACAATTAAATCAAGCTCCACGTTCTTGTTCAGCTTAAAAATCAGCACGGCCTTTCCGCCGTACTTTGCAATCAGGTGCTCTGGCTTGTCAATTACCGTAATCTTGCCAAAGCTCATCAATGCAACCCTGTCGCACAGTTCCTCTGCCTCGTCCATGTAGTGTGTTGTGAGCAAAATTGTTTTGCCCGAGTCGCGCAATTCGTTTATTTTGTCCCACAGGATTTGCCGCATTTTGGGGTCAAGGCCAACAGTTGGCTCGTCAAGAAAAATGATGTCCGGATTGTTCACAAGCGAGCACGCGATGTTAAGCAGCCTTTTGTAGCCTCCGCTTAGAAACTTTGCCTTTCGGTTTGCAAAGCGCGTTAGCTTAAGCCACTTTATCAGCCAAAGGGTCTCAGTTTTTGCTACCTTGTTCCCAAGCCCGTAGAGCGACGCAAAAAACTCTATGTTTTGTTTTACTGTAAAGCTGTGGTAAAAGCTTGGCTCCTGCGGGACCATTCCAATGCGCTCTCTTACCCTGCTGGAGCGCGCGTCAAGCTTTTCACCAAAATACGAGACATTTCCCTTATCTGCTTTCAGCAACCCAACAAAAATCTTTGCAAGCGTTGTCTTGCCAGCCCCGTTTGGTCCCAGCAGCCCAAGGATTTCTCCCTTCTCAATCGCTATCGAAACATCGTTCACTGCAACAGTTTTTCCAAAGCTCTTCCGGATGTTTGAGGCAGTCAAAATAGATTCGGCCATGTGAAAAATATCCCCGACCTTATTTATATAGATTGTTAATGCGTGGTTTAAGCGTTTTTTTCACAATTTTGAAAGCGCAGGGGACGAGATTCGAACTCGCGCGGCCCGAAGGCCACGAGCTTTCTACAACCGAAATTTAACAATTCCGTGAACGGAGCGACCAAGCGGAACCAAGGTTCCGCTGGCCTCGTGGAGTTTTACTCCACAAGGAAGCGAATCCGCAGGATTCGTGCTTCGTTCGGTTCTAGCAGGCTCGCGCGTTAACCACTCCGCCACCCCTGCAAGGGTAAAACAATTTAGTTGGCAACCCTTTAAATACTATTTCAATATATCCTTGGCCGGCATTGCTGTGTGTTAAAATTCAACCAATTTCCCAAACATAAACTATAAAATAGGGGTTTGGACTATAATCTGGAGATGAGGAAACTTTTTTTCATCTGGTTAGCCATAGGCTTAATTCTGGCTGGGTCAGTTAATTCTGCTTACTCTGGGCCGGCGAAAACCTTTGAGGTCAGGGAAGACCAAACTTTTGTCAACGTAACCGATGATGTGGAACTCAACAAAGATACCCCTACTGTTAACTATGGCAACAGAACGTCCTTCAACGTTGACAAAAAGGAGCCTCTTGCGAACGTTCTGATAAAGTTTCCAAATATTTTCGGCCCTGGTGAAAAGCAAATCCCTCTGGGTACAAAGATCAATTTAGCTGTTTTGACTCTTGACTGCTTTAACAAGGGGAAGAATTTTACTGCCTATCGTGTGCTGGAGGATTGGGTGGAGAGTGAGGCCACCTGGGAAGAGCGAAAGGAAGGAGTTGCGTGGTCAGATCCCGGTGCGGCCGGTGCACGGTCCGCTGACAAGTCGGTGAGCGAAAACTTTCAGTGTTCTTCAACAGGGTTGAAGGATTACGACATTACTTCTTTTGTGCAGACCTGGTCGGACGGGACTCCAAACTACGGCATTGTTCTTGAGTCCTCCGGCAATGATGGAGTGGATTTTTACTCCAGCGAGCACCCAAATTCTTTAAACCGCCCGCTGTTGACAGTGACTTTTGGTGAGAATCCGCCTGTGGAGCCGCCTGTTGAACCGCCGACAGAGCCCCCGGACCCTGGTCCTATTGGGCCTGGCCAGGTTAACATTTTTGAGTTCGGCGACATTGTGATTATTGCCCTTATCTTTGGCCTGATTGTTGGAGTGATCGTTTTGGGCAGGCGGATTTTGGAAGGAGGTTCACCCCTTGCCCGCGTTCAGGTAACTGGGACAGGCCTTGAAAAGGTAAATCTGAAGTCGGTTGATTCCAAGGCAAGGCTAAAGTCCCTTTTCAATGAGAAGAGGAGGGTTGAGCACATGTTGAGCATCACCAAGATGAAGTACCACAAGAGAGAGCTTGACGAGGGCGGCTACAATAAGATTGTGAGGGACTACCAGGAAAGGCTAATTTCAATAGAGGCCGAAATTGACTCAATTCAAGGCAACGGGAAATAAGGCTGTTTTTCTCAGCTAAAAAACCAATTGTAATCACTGCGATTTCAAACAAATTAGATAACTAGAAGTATTAAGAACCACTTCGGAGAAATATAATTGGGTGGTTTCAGTAAAGCTGAGCAAATTACAAGTGTTAACGGCTGCGGCTATTCCGGCAATAATACTGCTATGCTATATTCTCTTGGCAGGGCCAAGTTTCTTTACTCCGCAGGAGGCAATTGTTTCACTTGGTGCAAGGCAGTCAAACCTGTTCAATGTGTTCACATACTATCTTGTGCACACCGGGCATCAGCACCTTTTCTTCAACCTTGCGGCGCTGCTGCTCTTTGGGGCTGTTCTAACAAGTGTTTTTGAAAGAAGGCATTTGATTGGGCTGTTCTTCTTTTCCGCAATCCTGTCCGCGCTCGTTGGAGTGCTGGTTTTTCCAAACGTTGTTTTTGTGGGGGCAAGTGCGGCATCCTCTGCAATGATTGCGGTTGCGTTGATGACAAGGCCCAAGCAAGCGGTTGTCGCGCTGGTGCTTACCGGGATTTTAATTACTGGTGTGCTTTCACCGGTTTCAGAGTGGAACTACACTGAATTTATTTCTTCCCTTACCCAAAAACAGGAACAGCTGGAAATGGATTTGAATCGGGCAACACAGGCAGGGGATTTGAACAGGGCCACGGCAATAAGGCAGCAGCTGGTTGAAACCAAGCACGTGAAGCAGAGGACACTGCAGGATGAGGCCCGCGTGAAACAGATACCAATTTCCAATTTCATGCACTTTTTGGGAAGTGTTTTGGGGCTGCTGTACGCGTTCAAATTCAAAAGAAAAGAAATGTTTGCAGGCATGGACTCAATTCGCTTTGGCGTCAGAAGCGCGTTCAAATTAAGCAAATGAAACAGTTTTTATTAGGCTGCGCAAGCGCCCCCGGAAGGACTCGAACCTTCGACCTTTCGGTTTCTGCAAAAGGCCTCCTTAAGGAAGGCATTCCGCTGAAAATCGGATTTAACAGCCGAGCGCTCTACCTATATCCCCAGAGCTGGCATTAATTAAAACCAAACTCTGTCTGAGCTACAGGGGCATTTACTAAATTTACTAACTCAGAGGTACTAATAATATTTTTCTCTATAGGTTTATAAAAGCTTGTTAGAGTGTTTGGAATGATAACTTTTACAGTATACCCTGCTTCTTCAAGATTTTTAATCTTTTTTAATAAGACGTATGCTTTATGGATTCCTTTCCACATGGTACATTCAATTATTAGATTGCCACATTTGAAGTCTGGGAAATAAGACGCTGTGGCGCATTTTACATATGGTTCATACTCATAATCTATTCCTTGCTCAAAAAGAAAATCTGCAACTTGTAATTCAAGTTTATTCCTAACAAAATGGCCTTTCCTTGTTTCTAATTTGTAATCGGCTATTTTCTTGAAGCGATTGTATTGAAGCTTATAGTATTTTTCTGGTTCCTCCTCTTTCATTTTTGCATGCCATTCTTTCATTCTTTTTGAAGAAGCGGCTCGCATTTTCTTATGAATTTCGTTGAATCTATTTTCCACAAGATATTTTTGATAAGTTGCTTTGCCTCCTTTAATTCTAAAAGTTTTTGGATCTACGAGTTTAAACTTAAAATCAGATTCCTGCCTGTTTAAAAAAGACAATAATGATTGAAATCTATTGTAGGGAATTCTATGGCTGCCTGTTTTATAATAGTAGAGTGAGCTGTTTGGAATTCTAATAGCTTTTCCAAGTTTTCTTTCAGACCCAGCCTTTTTGATTGCTTCCTTAAATAATTCGATTTGGGCCTTAGTTTCCAATTCTACAAACACTAGCTATAGAAAGAACAAAATCATTAAAATCCTAACTGAGCTCTAAGGGCAGTACTATCAAACACAATTTAGTATAGATCTTGAGTACCCGCTGCCTCTATTTTCATTATCACCCTTAAAAAACGGGCAGTATGGCGGTGAAAGCTCTGGTTGTGGGCAGAATTAATGGGAAAAGCCTGCCAGGCAAAGGCTTTTTACAAGGCCATACATTGGGTTGTGGGCAGAAAACCGGCTTTTCGCAAAAAGGAGGAAAATTAACACTTTTTAGGGTAAAGTGGACTTTGTTAAGCGCGGCAAGTGCGAGTTTTTGCGTTTAAAGGCCAAATTTGGATTATACATAATTAGTGGGGTGTTAACTGGGCTCCTTTTTTGAAGAAAAGTGTTAATAATCGCTTATACATAAAAGTAAAACTATATTAAGGAGTTTTGCTGCAATAGTATAAGTTTAGTTTTTCAATGCAAGGAGGGGTGATAAAACTTGAAGAGTATCATTGAAAACGCGATGGACAAGCCTGGAACCGTGGAAAGCGACAAGCTTGAGGAATTTGGGACCCCAAAGATCATGGTAATTGGGGCAGGCGGAGCAGGCTGCAATGCGGTAAACCGCCTGGCAAACATGGGAATTACTGGGGCACAGCTTGTTGCAATAAACACTGACAAGCAGCACTTGGCCCTAATAAACGACGAACTGACAAAGATTCTTATCGGAAAGTCTGTAACCCGCGGTTTGGGTGCAGGCGGCTACCCTGAAATTGGCGCAAAGGCGGCCGAGGTCAGCAGGTCAGCTTTGGAGGACGTTTTGGCCGACGTGGACATGCTGTTCATTTCAGCCGGAATGGGCGGCGGAACAGGAACAGGTGCGGCTCCAATAATTGCCGAAATAGCAAAGGAGCAGGGGGCAATAGTAATTGGAATTGTCACATACCCGTTTGCTCTTGAGAAGGCAAGGCTGATCAAGGCAGAAGAGGGAATTGAAAACCTCAGGCAGGTAACAGACACTGTTGTGGTAATTGACAACAACAGACTGGTTGAGCTTGTTCCAAACCTGCCGATTCAGGACGCCTTCAAGGTTGCTGACGAGGTAATCGCAAGAACTGTTCGCGGAATAACCGAAACAATCACACAGCCTAGCCTGATCAACCTTGATTACGCCGACGTTCGCGCTGTAATGAGCAACCACGGGTTGAGCGTTATTGCCGTTGGCGAGAGCAAGAGCGTTGACAAGGTCAACGAGGTTGTTGAGGATACCCTGAAGAACGCTTTGCTTGACGTTGACGTAAGCGGGGCATCAGGGGCATTAATCCACATAACCGGCGGGCCAGAACTCACTTTGGGTGAAAGCAACGCTGTTGGAGAAATGCTCACCGAGAGAATTGATCCAAAGGCAACGGTCATCTGGGGAGCAAGGGTTGATCCAACCTTTGAAAACAAGATGGAAGTAATTGCCATCTTCACCGGAGTGCACTCGCCCTACATTAAGGGGCCGGTTGCAGAGAGTGCCAAAAGCGGCATCACAATGGGAAGAGGCAACAGAGACCTTGACATTGAGTACGTAAGGTAAAGGGATTTTCCCTTTCCTTTCTTCTTTTTTTTATTTTACAAAACCAGCGGCCACGCGTTCAGAATTAGCAGTCCGGCCACTATCCAGAGGAAAAGCCTTCCAATGAATTTTTCTGTGTCCTCTTTGCTCATGTTGAGGAACCCAAAGTATGGCAGGAACATTATCCTTGCAATGCGGGCCCCGTCAAATATTGCGATTGGAAGGAAGTTTACCAGTGCAATTGCAAAGCTCAGCAGAATAAGCCAGGTTAGAAACCCGCTGTATGCCTTGAGCAGTGCGCTAAGCAGGTTGTACTCCAAAGGGGGCTCTGTCCCCGCAACAAACTTCCACTCTGTGCTCAATCCAATTGTGTTGTGCTCGTTTTTCTCAAGTGTTCTTTCAACGATTTCGCCTGTTTCGGTTTCAAGCACAAGGGAAACGTTTCTGTCACTGCGTAAGATCGCCTGCGAAAGGTCGTGGAAGGATTCAAGCTTTACGCCATTGTACTCTTTCAGCAGCCAGCCCTTCTCTACCTGCCCCATTGCAGGGCTCTTGAACGTGTCCCCGCAGAGCTCGTAGTCCTCCAAAACGGTTACTACCACAACTGACTCAATTTTTGCATCCCTTTGAATTCCCTCAACATATGGGCCAAGGGCGGGAGCCGCCGCGAGCAGCAGGAGGTTTGAAATGATGATAAAAATTGGGATTGAGTAAAGATTTGCCATTGGGCCGATTGCAAAGATGCGGAGCTGCTGCCTTTCGCTTTTGAGTTTAATATCTTCATCGTCCGGCTCAACAAATGCCCCGATTGGAAGCATGCCCGCAACCAGCAGCCCAACAGATTTAAGCCGTGCGTTTGCCCTCTTAATTAGGGCTCCGTGGGAAAACTCGTGAACCACGAGGATTACCAAAAAGACAACCCAGACATACATTGGCGGGGCGATTGGAACGTTTGGAATCTGCAGCCCCGGAATTACCGGCGCAACTCCTGGGCAGGGCTTTTTTCCCGCGCCAAACTTTGCAAAGATTTCAACTGCCTGGAATACGAGAACTGCGATGGCCAAAAGCATCAGGCCGCCAAGAGCAAATGAGAGGGAAAACATTGTCAGCAAAACCAGGTTTTCTGGGCCTCTTAGGAAAAGGCTTACTGGGGCAAAGAAGAGCGAGAAAAGAAGCAGTGCCGCAAAAACGTCAAGCAGAATCCTCCTGGCTTTGGAGAGATTTCTTCCCCAAAGGTAGTCAACCGCAATTGCCCCAAAACCAATCACTAACCCTAAATCAGCTAGCAGGTCCCACAGCCTAAATCGTGAAATCCTTTCAATAAAGCCAATGAACCTTTGGGTTCTAACCATTGAGAAAAGCCAGAATGTTTCAGCCCCTGTAAACAGCTTCAGCGCAAAAGTGGAAAACAGCAGGAACGCAAAGACAGCGTATGTAGTCAGAATGAACGAGAGATCTATTGCTGGAAATGTTTGCGTGGCCAAAATAAGAATTACGCCAAGAAGAAGTGACGCGACAAGAACGGTTTTCAGCCTGTCCATTTTAATCTTCCCCGCGCAGGCTTATTTCAAGCGCCTTCTCAAGCTTTGCAACCAGTTTTGGGGAAGGGTCCACTGCCTGGGACTCAATTCGGTGGAGGTGGGAGGCCTTCTCAAAAACCAGCTTTCCAAGGTCCTCAATTGTCAGGCCCTTTCTCTGCCGCCCCTGCATTATTCTCTTCCCAAACTCTGGGGAGAGGTCTTCCTCCAAATCAAGCAGGCTTTTCTTCTCAACAGGCCTTGCAGCAGGCCTTTTTGGCAAAGGGGTTTCATCCTTTTTTCCCGCAGTAGAGCAGGCACCGCAAACTTCCAAGTGTGAGCCGTCAACAATTATCCTTGCTGGATTCTCGGTTTCCCGGCCGCAGATTTCACACTGCATAACAAAAGAAAAGCGCATTAGCATTAATAAATCTAATTAAATAGTAAGAGAGAAAGCTATAAAAAAATCCCAGCCCGCGGGCTGTAAAATTAAGATAAAAGGAATTAGGGAAGGAAGAGAAATTCTTCCTTCGCAGCTAAGAGAGTTGGTCGAACTTAGTTCGAGAATTGGATAGGCTCACCAGACTAAGTTCTGCATAGCCAAAAAAACTGGCTACAAATAATACTTGTATTCGCCCTGATATTTAAACCTTTCCTTTGAGCCGGCTTTTGCCGCGCCATGTTGGATTTTGGGCCACCATTAGAAATAAAAAGAATTGAAGCACTATTTTCTGGTATGGGCACGGCAATTGGGGATATTCTCAACAAGGAAGAGATTTCGCTTGATTTCCTTGACGGAAGGCTTGTTGGGGTTGACTCCTTCAATATACTCTACCAGTTTCTCTCAAGCATCAGGGGAAGGGACGGAAGCCCGCTAATGGATTCAAGGGGGCGGGTAACCTCTCACCTTACAGGGATTCTTTACAGGACAGCAAACCTGATTGAGAGGGGGATAAAGCCTGTTTTTGTTTTCGACGGAAAACCGCACAAGCTCAAGGCCGAAACCAGAGAGAAAAGGCGGGCGATTAGAACTTCTGCCGAGAAGAAATTCAAGGAGGCGAAGGAAAAGGGCGATGAGGAGGCCGCAAGAAAGTTTGGAAGGCAGTCCTCAAAGCTTACAGGGGAGATGATTGAGGAGGCAAAAAAGCTTGTTGGGATGATGGGTTTGCCCGTGGTGCAGGCTCCAAGCGAGGGCGAGGCGCAGGTTGCTTCAATGGTTGAAAAGGGCGCTCTTTACGGCTGTGTTTCACAGGATTTTGACGCACTGCTCTTTGGAAGCACCCTGCTTTTCAGAAACATAACTGTCAGCGGGAAAAGGAAGGCGCCCGGAAAGAACTACTACTATGACGTCAAGCCGGAGAAAATTGATTTGCAGAAGAATTTGCGGGAGCTTGGGATTGACAGGAAGAAACTTGTTTGGATGGGAATTCTTGTTGGAACGGACTTCAACAAAAAGTTTCCAAAAATTGGTGCAAAAACCGCGCTAAAGCTTGTGCAGGAGTTTGACTTGTTCGAGGGCATAGTAAAGAAAACCGGGCACAGGCCGGAATTTGATTACAATGAGATTGAGGAAATTTTCCTGAAGCCGGAGAGCACCGAGGATTACAAAATCGGGTTTGGAAAGCCTGACCGCGGGAAGATTCTTGAGTTTATGGTTGAAGAGCACGACTTTTCAAAAGAGCGGGTTGAATCTGTTCTTGACAGGCTCTCTGAGAGGGCTGAGGAGAAGGGCACGCAGTCAAGGCTGGGGCACTGGGGCTGAATCACTGTGGCAAAAGCTAGAACACCGAATCCAAGGCGGTCTGATAAACGGGGTAGGGACACTGGAAAATCTAGGGCCAGGCTTAATGCTAAGCAGTTTCTGGAAGCAGAGTTGGGGAGGCTCCGTAGGGAAGGGGTTGAAAAGAGTTTCGAGCGAAGGGCGTTCATTACGATTCTGTGGTCAAACAGCCTAATTGAGTCAATGCGTGGCCTGCCTCCAAAAACAAGGCAGGCAACAAAGAGGGCAGGAGTCCAATGTTCCAGGTTGCTGGTGGAAATGGCAAAATCTAAGATTTCAAAAAGCCCCACTAAAATGGAAAAAGTTGTAAAGCTTTTTGAGGAGGCAATTGCAGAGCTTGAATTGCTCCCCTCCCTTGCGCGCGGGAAGCTTGACGCAGAAGAATTAGAGCTTTTTGACAGAAAAAAGGAGTCGCTTCACGCTACTTTGGATAGGTTGCGAAAGCATAATCAACCGGAGATTAAGATTCCTACTCAGCAGCTTAATATATTAAGTGGTTTGGCGCAAACTGTTCTAAAGTGGGGGCTTGGAGAGAAGTTGTTTGTTGAGTATTGGGACAAGCTGCTCGAATTACAGGAAGAATTAGTTGGGTTGTAGTATAGCTGGAGGAAAAAGACGACAAATACCACACTGAAGTGAGAAAAGTAATGGACTACCTAACCCACAATCTCTAAACTTCATGCTTTTCCTTTAGCGGGACAAACGCAAAGAGTCCAGCGTGTCGCGTTTTGATTATTTCTCCGTTTTCTTTCTGGAATAAGACAAGTTTTTGTGAGAGAGAACTTCCGACCGGTGCAACAAGTCTTCCGCCCTCTGCAAGCTGTTCAACCAAGGGCTTTGGGATCTTGTAACAGGCCGCACTGATAATAATCCTGTCAAACGGCGCGTTCTCTTCCCAGCCCATTGTTCCGTCCCCAAAGGCAATCTCAAAGTTTTTCTCGCCAGCAGTAGCGAGATTTTCCGTGGCCATTTCCTTAAGCCTTTCATTCAGCTCCATTCCAAAGACCTTTCCCTTTTCTCCAACCAGCTCGCAGAGTAGCGCAACCACATAGCCTGAGCCAGCCCCGACCTCAAGAACTTTCATTCCCCTTTGAACGGCGAGCATTTCAAGCATTTCTGCAACAGTGCTTGGCTGTGAAATTGTTTGCCCTGAGCCAATCGGAAAAGCTGAATTAACGTAGGAGTGCTCGCGCATTCCCTCGGGAAAAAACTTTTCGCGCGCAACTGACAGAAAGGCCTTTTTTAGCGCCTCGCTCTGCACTGCCTTTGATGCAACCATTGATTCAACAAGCCGCTTTCTCTTCGCGGAAAATTCTTGCTCATTCAATCCAATCTCTCCCTTTCGCGAATAATCTGCATCAGATCCTTGAACTTGCTCAGCGTGTCCAGCTCTTCCTCTCCAACAATTGGAACGTGCCCAACGCTTCTGAACCTTACCTTCCTTGTGATTATCAAGGGCTTGCTTTCAAACGCCTTCCTTGTTTTTCCCAGGGCAACTGCCTTCTTCTCAATGTCAGCCCTTTGCGCGCCCTTTCCAATAACCAGGTCCTCAGAGCCGTGGCTAAAGGCCTTGAACGGCGCGTGCTTGAACACGGCAATCTTCACTCCCAAATCGTGCACTTTCCCAAGTGCCCTGTCCTCAATGTCCTCACTGTAAAGCTCTTTCTCCGCTCTCTTTGCTGGCGTTTCCCCTGAAAAGAGGTTAATCTTTTTCACAAGGTTTGTTGAGAGGGCATCCTCAAGTCTTTCAGCGGTTTCAAGCGAGGCAGAAGCGCCCTTTTCATACCTGTGAACTGATTCAACAGTGCTGCCAGCACGCGAAGCAAGCTCTTGAAGCGTCAACCCAAGCTCTTTCCTTTTCTCCCGCAGCTTTTCCTTGTCAAGCTCAACAATGCTCTTTCCCTTAAAGTACTTTACCGAGGGGAATTTTTCCTCCACCAAATCTCTAAAGCTGCGCAAATTCAAGGCGGTCAAGCCGTATCTCTCGTAAAGCACCCCGTTGCTGAGGGAGAAGGTCTTGCTTTTCTCCCCAATAACAATCACCGTTGCGTTGAACAGGCCGGAAATCTTCCTCAGCTCCTCAGCGTGCTCTTCGCGCAGTGCATCAATGTTGTTGAAAACCTTTACCACCAACATCATGCCTGAGCGCTTTGCAACCAGGTCAAAACAGGTGTTGCTGTGCAGAAAGCTCTCCACAGAAAAGCCCTTTTCCTTAAGCAAGGCAATCGCTTTCAGAAGGGTTGTTTCACGCACCTACAACGCCCCCGCCAGGAATCCGATTAGCGCAATCAGCATGGATGCCTTTGAAATTGCCTGCGCTTTCGCAAACTCGTTCTTCGCGGCCTTTGCATAGCTTGCAAGGAACCCAACGTTTGCAACCGAAACAAGTACCACAAAGTAAAAGTTTCCAAAAATTTCCAGCCACAGCGGAATATATACTAATAATATACCTATTAATGTATAAAAGAAAATAAGAAGCTTCACTGTCCGCTGGGAAACAAGCATTGGCAGGCTTAGCTTAAACCCCTTGTCTGCTTTCACGTCCTCCAAATCCTTAATCAGCTCCCTTGCAACGTTTGCCGAGAGCGCCGCAACCGCCAAAAAGGCCACTGCTCCGTAATTGCCAACCAACGAGGCCCCAAAGACCAGGGTGAACGCCGTTCCAGACGCCACAACAAAGTTCCCAACATACTTTGCCCTCGCAAGCAGCCAGCTGTACATAATCA